>QMQA01000333.1 GCA_003648845.1 Candidatus Aerophobota bacterium | reverse complement strand
TCCTTAGCATGCGCCTCCCTCTCGGCAATCTCATTAACTTGCTCAATGGGAAAATCAACTTCAATTGGTCTTGGTTTCAATCTGCCTCCTTCCATAAGCCGAACTTTGTAATCTTGAAGGTTTTGTTTTCAAGAAGAATAGAGCCAGGGGACCAGAATAAACCATGGTGGGAAGTCAGTTTTTTACCAGCACCTTTGTCAGCCTCCCAATCTCTTCCTACCAACGGTTCAATATTACCCTTAACATTTAGAGCATTGGAATGTAATACATGAGACCAGACGGGATTATTTGAATTTAATGATATATAAACTTCTTCATCTTCTTCGCTCCATTTACCAGACCATCCATTAAACTCATTAGTGGAAATCTCGTTAATCTTTTTTAACTCAACCAATCCAAACCCATATTTTCTCTCTCCACCAATCTGGAATTGATTGGCTAACTGGTTTTTGAAGTTGAAACTTGCTTCATTATATTTGATTATCAATTCATTATTAATTATTGAAAGCTTAGGCTCATTTTCTGCAAATTCTCCTACCCAAAGCAACCCTTTTAAATAAACTGGCTTTCTATCATCAATGGTATATGGATTAATAAACTCAACTTCATGGAGCATACCTTCTTCTGCAGTAAGAGATTCAGCCTCAATTGCTGTAGATGCCATTGAACTTATGAACTTCTTTTCAAAATCATTTTGGTTGAGATCTCCAAATTTTAGACCTTCTTCGGTATATCGAGGAATGTATAACTTTCCCTCTACATAAGGGTAAAGATAACCAAACCGAAAAGTCTTCTTTAGAAACTCACCAACCTTTTGATAATCATTTATTCCAAGCATAGGTGTTAACTTTGCTGTAAGAGCAGCCCAGAGAGGCTTGCCTGGAACATATGGTCTTGTTTTAAAAAAGTGCATTATTTTGTGAAATCCAATATGTAGGGGAGATTTTAATCTAAACTTCCATTCATAAACTTGCCAACTCATCCTCTCTCTCCTATATTTTGGAGCTGTTCACTTTCTGCTTGTTCAGATGAATCTGAAAAAGCCTTTGCATGATAGCGGGCGTAAATGAGGGATTTTTCAAGAACTTGAATGGCAAGCATAAGGCCATCAAGTCTTGAGGCAAGACCGTTTTCTTTTCTAATTTCCTCAAGCAAATCTCCATCATTGATAAGTTTCAGTTTGTTTTTTAATAATTCTTTTGATATCTCTTTTATCTTCTCTGCCCCACTTTTCTCAGCAGTCCCTCTTGACTCACAAAAAAGCACAAAGGCATAAATTCCTTGCTCCTGCAGTACTCCAAGGGCTTTGGTAAGTAAAGTTTCTGCTTTTTGAGGATTTGGTTTAAGTGTTTCATTTTCCTTTTTACCAAGAGCCTTACTTACCTCATCAGCAAACTTATAACCATATTCTGCGCAAAGTCTATCAAGGTTTTCCATCTTAGCAATCCTCCTTTTCAAGATTTAATATCTTTAGCCTTCCCATACCTCTTGTTCCCATTCCACCAATGCCAAGAGTTTCAAAGAGTTTCAGCCCTTTTTCTACCTGAGTTTTAACCCAGGATGTGCCTACATCTCCATTTCCTTCGGTTTTAAGTTCCTTACCGCCAACCCTAAAAGTCTTCCCTGAGTTATAGGCAATATCAAACTTCAAAACAGTTCCTCTGGGTATTGCCTCATAGGTAAAAAGGGCACCTTCTTCTGCTGTTCCTGTTTGCGGGTCAATGCTTACTGAGGTTCTTACTTCAAGGTTGCTGTTGACGATTAAAGAAAAAAGAGTATCAGATACAAGAATCGCTCGCTGTTTGATTATCTCAGGTAGAAGTAATCCATTGATATTTCCCTGTCCATCTCCTTTTTTAAGCATTAACCAGCCGAAGTTTAACTTATTTTTTGTCTTTAGTTGATCTCCTAAAGGAAAGAACCCATCATCTGGGACTTTAAATTTCTGCTGTAATCCTAATCCTTCAAGTGCCATAGGTGAGGTAACCCAGACAGGGCCTGCCATTGAAGCAACTGAAAAGAATAAAATATGGGCATCAAAGAATTGGGCAAGTCCTTGCATACTGTTGCCTGTGCCTTTTGAGAAACCATAAGGGATGCAGACAGGACAGGCGGGTTGCACTTTGCCACAATGACCATAATAATTTTCTTCGGGTCTTTCCTCTCCTCTCCCAGCACAGGAGTATTTTTTGCCATCGCTATCTTTCCATATATATCTGTTAATTGTAGGGTGCATAGCTGTATACGCCCTTGCTGGTCCACTCAAGCTTGTACCTGGTATCTTTGGAATATTGGTTCCTGGCTCTCTTATTATGGGCAAATCTACTCTTCCCAGCCTTGACCCCCCTGCTCCAATATGAATTGGGTCAAGGGCTACAGCAAAATATGTTTTAGATTCAAATATGTTTTCACTCATAACTAAACCTCCTGTTTTCCAGGTTTTGTCTTTCTTACCTGGAGATTCCAATGCAAACAAAAATTCAATAAACCATCCTTCGTTGCCTGGAATAATTTATTAAATAATTCATCATCTTTCTGAGGAGATAACTTTAGGATATTTATAAGAGCCGATTTCACAAAATCTTCCCATACTGAATCTCCTTTATAATCTATACGCCTTTTCTCTACCTCCTGCCAGAAGGCGTAAAGTTGTGAAATTCCCAGTTTTTTTGCTTTTAAAATATTCTGTATCTCATACCAAAGTTCATCTAACCGTTTAATATCATCAAG
>QMQA01000332.1 GCA_003648845.1 Candidatus Aerophobota bacterium | reverse complement strand
CAAAGGATTGACTTTTACAGAGTAGAGGATTTAAAAAAGATACTCAGGAGATCTGCCAGGATACTGAATGTCAACGTATCCGACGAAGCAATTGGATTGATAGCCCGCTGTTCACGTGGTACTCCCAGAGTGGCTAACAGGATACTGAAAAGGTTGAGGGATATTGCAGATGTTGAAGGAGATGGAATTATAGACAGGGAGCTGGCGGAAAGAGGTTTGAGAATGCTAAACCTTGACCGAAATGGTCTCGATATTATGGATAAAAGACTTATAGATACTATAATTAACAAATATGATGGAGGACCTGTAGGTATTGAAACCCTGGCTGTTTCTATAGGAGAGGATAGGGAAACTGTTGAGGATGTTTATGAACCATACCTAATTCAACTTGGATTGTTGAAAAGAACCCCCAGGGGCAGGATAGCTACGAGACTTGCCTATGAGTATTTTGGATACCCACCAAACAAACCGATTGAGGGTGAGCTTTTTTAATCTTCTCGTTATTGTTGTATTCATGGTTGCCACAGGTTGTACTACAACAGCATCCCATAAAAAAGTAATGATCAGTAAAGGAGCAGAGATTAAACAGCCATCTGTAAGGGTTGTTGTAGAAAGATCAGCTGATACGCTTATATTTGAGGGTGCTGATCTCAGACTTGTATGTGGAGATGTGAAGTTAGAATTCCCGGATAGGGTTTTACTCCGGTTTGAAGATGGTGGTGTCAGATACAGAGATAGGTTATTGAAGTACCCGGTAAAGCTCCAGAGCAGTAAGAGGATTTATATTAATGGCAGGCCATATTACGGAAATCTTGTTTTACTGAATAAAAATGTTATAAATGTGGTTCCGTTGGAAGAGTACATCAAAGGGGTTTTATCACTCGAGGTTTCTCCTGATTGGCCCCTTGAAGCCCTGAAAGCCCAGGCGGTGGTTTCAAGAACCTTTGCACTTTATAGAATTATCCATGCAAAAGATCCGAATTACCATCTCGATAATACGGTATTTTTTCAGCGGTTTGAATACAGAATTTCAAGTAAGAATATTTCAAAAGCTGTGGAACAGACAGATGGAGAGGTATTGATTTACAGGGGAGAGGTGATTGAAGCTCTTTATCATTCAAACTCAGGTGGAAGGACGGAGAGTTGTCAAAATATATTCAAAAATGATCTTCCCTATCTGCGGAGTATACAGGACCCCTATAGCCTAAGGACTCCCTATTCTTATTGGAGTTTTGAGATAGACTCTTCAGAGTTTATCGAAAGACTCGTGAGGGCTGGATATATAAATGGCGCAAAAAAACTTTTGGGTATAAAGATAAAATCCAGAACTTCTTCCGGAAGGGTATCAGAGTTTCTGATTTGGCTCGAAGGAGGCGAGAAGCTGGTGATAAATGGAAATAAACTCAGGATGGTTATCGGCCCAAGGGTGTTTAAGAGTCTTTTAATCACTGAGGTAAAGGTCCAGAGAAGAGACAATGATAATTATATTATTAAATTCAGTGGCAGGGGATACGGTCATGGAGTTGGAATGAGTCAATGGGGTGCCAAGGTTATGGCTGAGAGTGGCTTTAATTACAGACAGATACTTTCTTTTTATTATAGAGGAACCACGGTAAGAAATTATATAGACGTTATTGATAACCCCTGATTCGACAGATAATCTAAAATTAAGGTATATCTATTATGTGCGGTGATAATTCTTGCAATTCAAGATATGACATTTCATCTCTTGGTATTCGTGTTCCCAGAGAGCTTATTGCCCAGTATCCGTCTCCCGAGCGGGGCAAAGACAGACTGTTGGTAGTGGATAGAAAGAGTGGTGAAATAATAGATGATACATTCGAGAGGTTTGATAATTACATTACAGACATAGACTGCATCGTTTATAACGATGCAAAGGTGATTCATGCCAGGCTTTATGGTAAAAAGTATCCTACAGGAGCGAAAATAGAACTTCTTTTGACAAAAAGGATATCGGATACAGAGTGGCGATGCCTTCTAAGGCCTGCAAGGAGGTTAAAAGAGGGGAGCGAAATAATTATTGACGAAGAATTGGTTTTCAGAGTGCTTGAGAAACTGGAAGATGGTCTTGGGGTGGTTCGATCAAATATTCCGGTAACATACGAATTACTTGAAAAAAAAGGACAGATACCACTTCCGCTCTATATAAAAAGAAAGCCATTGAAAGAGCTTGATGAAGAGAGATACCAGACGGTTTATTCATCCACGTATGGGGCAGTTGCATCACCTACGGCAGGTCTTCATTTTACCAAAGATATAATAGAGAAAATCCATGGCAGGGGAATCCCATTTGTTCCTGTGACGCTCTATGTTGATTGGGGAACTTTCAAGCCCGTCAAGGGAAAAGACTACAGGAAGCACAAAATCCATGAAGAGGATTATTTTATCCGGGAAGAGTCGGCAAGAAGAATCAATGAATGCATTTCTCAAGGAAGAAGGATTGTCTGTATCGGGACAACCACAGTAAGGGTACTGGAAACTGTGGTGGATGAAACCGGGATTATTTCTCACGGAAGTGGTAGAACTTCTCTCTATATATATCCTGGTTACAGGTTTAAAGTAACAGGTGCACTTCTCACGAACTTTCATATGCCTGACTCCACTCTGATTTTACTTGTTGCGGCTTTTATGGGAGAGGAGCTTTTGAAAAAAGCTTATAACCATGCTGTTGAGCATCGATACAGGTTTTTCAGTTATGGTGATGCCATGTTTATTGT
>QMQA01000331.1 GCA_003648845.1 Candidatus Aerophobota bacterium | reverse complement strand
AATCTGGTGTAATCCTGCATTTATGTAATCGGCTTTGGTCATCCCAGCGGGAAGCTTCTTCATTTCATCAAGGAGATCCTCCCTTAAATCTCCCAGTGTTTTCTCCACATCCACACCGAGAAGAAAACCAAGATTTGAATCAGGATCTGCATCAACAGCAAGAACTGGAGTTTGCCCTTCTTCAAGTAGCACCGATATTATAAGTGCTGCAACCGTTGTTTTTCCGGTTCCACCTTTTCCTGCAACCGCTATTGTTTTGGCCATAATCTTTGTTCCTTAATTTTAACCTGCCTGCATAAACTCTTCTATATCTGTATGGGGGAGAAACAGCGCTTTTCTGAATTCCTCTACGTAGTCATCTGCTCCAAGTAAATCGTAATAGGTGGTGGCTCTTCTTATATCTCTAATCTTTTGAAATGCCTCCAGATAAAATGCTGCGAGTTTGGCTCCCCTGATTGATGTGTTTCCCACAAATTTAATTTTATCCCTTTCAATATTTGGCAAAAGCCCTATTGCAATTGCGTTTTCAACATCTATATAGTTTCCAAAAGCCCCTGCAACATACAGTTTTGAAAGGTCGCTGAATTTGAGGTCCAATCTTTTCAGTATTATCCTCATTGCTGCAAATATTGCAGCCTTTGCGGTAATCACATTTTCAATATCCGCCTCGGTGATATAAACAGGATTATCGATTGAAGAAGATCTAGCTTCAGCAATAATAAAGCATTTCACTCCGTCATTTTCCTGTATCCTTTCACTTTTACCCTCAAGGAGGTTACCTGATCTGTTTATCCAGCCAGCTCTTAAAAGAGCCCCTATAACATCGATAATACCTGATCCACATAATCCCTTTGGTTCAATACCACCAATTGTCTCATATTCAACCTTCCCATCAACGATTCTTACCTTCTCAATGGCCCCGGGTTCAGCTCTCATACCACAAGCTACACTTGCTCCCTCAAGGGCAGGGCCAGCAGATGCAGATGTTGCTATTAACCAGTCCTTATTACCAACCACAGTTTCACCGTTGGTGCCTATATCAATTAGCATAGAAATCTCTCCACTCTCATGTATCTCAGTGGCAAGAATACCTGCTGTAATATCGCTTCCTACCCACGCGCTTATACCGGGAAGTGAATACAATAATCCTCTCGGATTGATCTCAATACCTACCTCAGCTGCTCTAAGTGGAGGTGGCTCAACCGATGTCGCAACGTATGGGTACCTTCGTATATACTTGGTTGGCAGACCAAGCAAAAAATGCCCCATTGCCGTGTTTCCAGCACAGACCACCGCTGTGATATCTTTTAGATTAACGTTATTATTGGTCGCCAGATTCCTTATTAGATTGTTTATATCTTCCACAAGGAGTTTCTGAAGTTCTTCATTACCTCTCTTCTCTGCTGTGATGATTCTTCTTGTAACCTCCCTTCCGTATATGCCCTGAGAGTTAAAGCATGCTATTGCATCTATCGTTTTTAATGTGTTGGCATTCACCAGATGAGCCACAATCGTTGTTGTTCCCATATCCACAATTACAATGTAGTTACGGTCCGATGTATCTCCTTCCTCAACATTCATAATCTCTGCAATGTCCCTTCTCATACCAACAGTGGCTGTTACTTTATAATCGCTATTTCTCAGAACCTCGGGAAGTGTTTTGATTATCTTAAGGCCCATTTGCATTGAGCACACATCAAGCTTCTTACAAATAGCTTCGAATAATCTCTCGTGGTCAGCTGTATTATTCTGAAGAGTTGGTTTTTCAAGCTCAAGATACACCTTCTGAACAAGTGGTGATGGATGATATTCAGCTTTAACAGTTGTTTCCTCAAAACTTTTGAATCGCTCAGCCTCTCTATCGGCTTTAATTTTCTCTTTCGCGAGTGTTTCAGGAGGTATTTCAACCAGAAGATCACTGTTCACCCTGGTCATACAAGCAAGCACTATACCATTCTTAATCTCATCCCTTGTAAGTTTGGGTGAAACTTCAGTTGATACATCGCCTTTTCTGATAAACATCTTACATCTACCGCATATGCCATCACCGCCACACAGGTTGTTTATTGTTATCCTCGCTTTTGAAACGGCATCCAGCAGATTGCTTCCCTTTTCTACCTCTACTGTTTTATTCTGAGGTAAAAATGTTACTCTGCATATTTTCATGTTATTTCTTCCAGATTTTATTTAAAAATGCGGGTATCTCTCTTGCAGTTTCAGGACCTATTATAACCTCTTTCCATTCTGATGTGTCTTCTATTTCAGCCCTGAAAACAGGCAAAAGCCCCGGGATAATCAATTTTCTATGATTAACTTTCTCTGCGACTTTTTGTTCCTGAAGAGTTTTTACTACTTTCTCAGCTGAGATTTTGTCACCGGCATATGCATTGAGGACTCCTAGACCTTCAGTATCCACAACACTTATGTAAGTTGGGATCTTGCTTCTCTCAACCTCTGATTCAACGCTAAAATAGGTAAGCGAAAAGTTAGTTGTAAACATGACCGGTGAATCAGGACCGGGATTACCGATTTCGTACAGTTTCGCTTCAACTGTATTTGGCACCTGTGGATCAGTATAAACATTCTGTACTACAGTCAATATGGGTAGTATTTCCCAGGGTCCCAGACCATTTATCACAATAATACCAGCATATTTTGCGGCAAATATGCCGCTCATAACAGTTTCATATTCTGGTGAATCTGCATTTATATCAACTATTGTTGGATAACCAAGAGTTCTGAAGTT
>QMQA01000330.1 GCA_003648845.1 Candidatus Aerophobota bacterium | reverse complement strand
TATTTCAAAGCTCTCACCTGGTGAAAGCGTTCCTGTGTAAACATATCCGTCGTTTGTGCATCTGCCAGCATTGTCATATGGTACTGTTCCCATGTTCCACTTTACCAGTCTGACTGCATCGCATGTCCCATTAACCACAATACAGTATCCCTGACCACCTATAGTTGCATCAACAAATCCATAGTTTTGGTTGGCTTCATTTCCCTGTTGCAGTGGAAAGCCATTATCCGTCAGGTCTGTATCACCACTGTCTGATGGTGTGTGTGGTGTGGTTCCTATATATATTGTTCCATTTGTACAGTTAACGGGACTGTCAGTGCTTACAAGTGCCCAGAAGTACTCATTATCCGCTATTCTAAATCTCCCCACAGCTTGAGTATTATCTGGCAAAGTTAGGTAATCTGGCCACTCGCTCTCATTGAACTCTATTCTGTTAGCATAATAATATGTGGTTCCGGTATCATTACTGATTTCTAGGAAATTCCCTGCATCCCAGTTCGTTGCTGTGCTTGTTCCGAAGGGCATGGATGTTGGCTCTGTATTGCTCAGGTAAATATTTACTATATCCTTGGAACCTATATTTACCAAAGAAAAATCAACTGCAGATGTTGTATTTCCTGGATATGCAGTCCAGTTGGTTGAGTTTGGCTGTATATCAATCATCACTATGGGAGAAACTGTTACATCGAATGTTGCTGTATCGGTATCAGTATCTGCAATCACTAATCCTACAAAACACAGAAGCATGGCGGAAACGAATAATAGTGAAACAATTCTTTGTTTCATGTTATATATATAGTGGCGAGGTGATATTTAAATCTTCATGTGAGTGATTGCTTTGTCAACTTTAAAAAAACGTCTCCAAGATTTTTATTGATTTGATTCGTATATAATTCTATGTTGGATGGTAAACTTCGTGTTTTTTTCTTGAGTTCTATTGCGTTTCTGTGTATTTTTACAGGTAGTGCACAGTCGCTTTCAATAGGAGTTTCGCCGGGTTTTGTTGATTTGGGAGAAGTGAGACCGGGTTCAACCCATCTCATAGAGTTTTTCCTCATAACAGATAGTAATACCAACCTCGTAGTGGATATGATATCATCCCCGGGAAATCCTGATTTCTTCAGTTCCTCAAGACCGAGAACTGGTTATGATTTCAATCTCTCTGAGGCTTCGGAGGAATATTCTCATAGATGGGTGGAGTTCATCGAAAATCCTGTTCTTCTCCCCCCTCACAAGAAAAATTTTAGGACAAAAGCTGGCAGAACACTGCTTGCGAATGAAAGGGTGACAGTTATATTGAATATTCCTGAAAATGCAGAACCAGGATACCATTCAAGTGTTATAAGGTTTAAACCGAGGTCCGGTATTCAGGGAGCAGGACTTGGTATAGGAACAATAGCATCAGTGGAATTCAGAATAATCTTCAGAGTTTCTGGAAATGCTGTGCGATCCGGTTATATAGCAGGATTCGGTTCGAGGCGTGCAGGAGGTATGGAGGTTATTGATGTGTTTTTTAAAAATAACGGGACTGTGACCATGAGAGTGAAGGCAAGTGATATAAGAATATACGGCAACAATGAGAGTGATATAATAGCAAGGCTTAAAACAACATCAGAGTTTATCAGACCTGGACAGATAGTGGCATTACATGCATACTTGGACACTGCAAATATCAATCCCGGTATATACAACATATCGGCAAGGGTTTCATGGGAAACAGGAGATTATCAGGATACAGGTGAAATTCAAATTCATCCACCTGAAATGGAAACTACAGGAGCTGTTGTTGCACAACAGGCACCGGGGGCTTTTCCTTTTTGGGTAATCTCAATGATAATTTTGATTATATTTATAGGAATCTACTGGTGGAAAAAATGAAAAAAGATCAAAAGTTAAGGGTGGTGAAATGAATGTGAGATTTTTTACTGTTCTATTGGTTATGGGTTTAATACCTGCAGTTGCGGCTCTGGATGTTGATGTGAATGTAGAAAGTGTAATACAGGGAAGTCTTGCATGGATAAACATAAGCACAAAGCCTCCCCAGAAAATCTCAATTACATGGGAAAATATCGGTTCTGTTGGATGCGAGGTAAGAGCAAGAGCAGATTTCTATAATACTTCTAAACTTGTGTACACAGGCTGGAGCAGGGCAAAGCCTTTATGGCCGGGGAGCCATGCTGATATGGATATTTACTCGAATCTGCCTGAGGGAAACTATACAGTATATGTAAGAATATATTTTTGCAACGAGATTTTTAAATTCGGTCCATATTATTTTGAAGGAAAACCAAAGAAAAGCAAAGCCGGTAATTTTGAAATAGTAAATATCGATACGTTTGATGATTATATAGATATTTACATAAGAAGTAATCAGGATGTCAAAAATCTGATTGTAATTCCCAGTAAATACCCTGTTGGTTGGATAATGGAATCAGCAAGGATAGATTTCATGAACTCCGGACAGATAAAAAAAGCAAGAATACCGTACAGACCATCGATCTGGAAGGAATCCTCTGTTGAATTTACTTTAATCACAGAGGACGGAAATTTCATTCAAAAGAAAACAGTCCTTCTGAAAAAGGAAAAATCTCGGTCTGATGCTTTTGCTCCGTTTATTATCATTTTAATGCTTATCATTCTTCTAATAATCTATTTAAGCTATAAAATAAAATTGAACATATGGAGGGCAGGAAGAGATTAAAGGAGTTTGTTTGTAAGAATTCTGCTCTGTTTTTGATAATATGTGTTGT
>QMQA01000329.1 GCA_003648845.1 Candidatus Aerophobota bacterium | reverse complement strand
TTCCATGAAAAGGAAAAACATAGCACCGCAGAAACCGCAACTGCTGGCGCCGCCAGTGGAAGAGCAATTTTTAAAAAGGATGTAAAACGGGATGCACCGTCAACGAGGGCCGATTCTTCAAGCTCAACTGGTAACTCCTTGAACACATCTCTCATGATTAAAACCGCAAATGGCATGGTAAATGTTGCATTTGTCATGATCAGAGCAATTCTTGTATCGAGTAATCTGAAAGCCTTCATAAATAGAAAAAACGGAATTGCAGTTGCCATGGGAGGAAGAAATCTTTGAGATAGAAACCAGAGAGTCATGTCCTTATTTTTCCACTTTCTGAATTTAAATCTCGCAAGTCCATAACCGGCCATTATTCCCAATATAACAGCCACTATTGTTGCTCCACTTGCAATAATTACACTATTAAGCAGAGCAGAAGTTATTTCCCTTCCCCTGCTGACATATTCATTTTTCCAGTTGTAGAAGGTCGGTTTAAACTGAAGAAAAGGAATAAGTGAAGGTTTGGTCAGTATCACCCCCGGAGGCTTAAAGCTTGTTATTATTGCCCAGTAGAATGGAAAGAATGCCCAGCAAAGGGCAATTATAATTACGACCCATACAATTATGTTTCCTACACTCCACTTTGATTTTGTAATCACTTTATGGCACTCCTACTGGCATTAATATATTGAAACTCCCAGGTACTACTCATATATCTGCCGCAACCTCTTGAAGAAATAAAGGCTTATCAAAAGCATTATGATCAGGAGAATATAAGCAAGAGCAGACGCATACCCTGTATTAAAGTTTCTGAGGCCCGTCAAATAGATATAGTACGAATATGTCTGTGTTGCCATTCCAGGTCCACCTGAAGTCATACTGAAAGGGATATCCAGTATCTTAAAAGTTTCCACCATTCTCAGAATTGTAACCGTAAAGAGCACGGGCCCTAAAAGTGGAAAGGTAATATACCTGAACATATCCAATCCTAAAGATGTATCAAGAATGGCAGCTTCGTATATTTCAGCAGGTAAAGATTGGATGCCTGCAAGTATTACAAGAAAACAAAATGGAGTCCACTGCCATATATCCACAAGTGCTATAGCAAACCTTGCCAGCCAGGGATCAGAAAACCAGGCTGGCAACCTTAAAAATCCCATAGCCCTGAGAACGGTATTAATAGCCCCAACTTCTTCATGAAATATCGTAAGACCCAGGTAGCCCAGGGCGATGGGGGCCGTAAAGAGAGGCATCGTAAAAATTGATCTGAACACTTTCTGACCTTTTATCCGCTTTCTTAACGGTCGGGAAATCAAAATTGCCAGTATAAGACCTATTATAACTGTGAGAGCCACATCAAAAAGCACAAAAAATATAGTAACTTTCAAAACGCTCCAGAATCTGTAATCTGTAAATGCCCTTGCATAGTTTGCCAGCCAGATAAATCTCTGGGGTCTTCCAAGCCTCGCATAGAAAAAACTCAATCTCAAAGTATAGAGAAGAGGAAAAATTGTAAAAAGAAGAACCCATGTTATACCTGGAAGGACAAACAGAAACTTCACACTTTCAGATCTTTTCATCTCCCGACCTCACGCGCATATATAAATAATAATTAACAACTCCGGATTCCCTTAGCGGGAACCCGGAGATCTCATACATTTAAAAAACTCCAATCTCAATGACCAGGATAACAGTTGATGAACTATAAAGATTAATTAAGGTTTATATCCAATTGACTCCCGATAAAGTTTCAGCAGGGTATCTTTACCATAATCCTCAACTATCCTTTTCCAATCCTCATATGTTCGGTCCAGAGCCTCCTGAGGAGTAAGCTGCCCGGTAATAGCCTCTGAGAGATGCACATCCCAGATCTCATGCATCTCGGGAGTTCCTGGTATTCTCATGTAATTCTGGAAAATTGGATAGTTATAAAAGTTATCCTGATAGGCTCCAATAAAGTATTTCGCATCCTCCGCATCATAACCACCTGCCACATACTCCTCAACCTTGGCAGTTCCGTAAGGTGGGAACCAGTCGTACGTCGTTCCGGGGTCAACACCTGTCCAGCCCATATACACATTCCAGTGGTTAATCTCAGGAGTGGACTGCCATGCTATGAAATAGTAGCAGAGATCGGGATCTTTTGCATACTTCGAAATAACTGGATGCCAGGAACAACCTACCTGATTGCCAACCATATTTGGCTTATCCAGATCAAGAAACCTTCCCTTCTGCATATCATACGGATGTTTTGTACCGGGGATTCCTCTTGCTCCCAGTTTGCCTTTTATAACTGACTGAGTGGGATCCTGTGAGAGTGAACCAACGTCTCCCCAGGAAAAGCAGAACACAGCATTTCCTGATAGGAAATCAGCCCACGCTTCTCCAAGACTCCAGCCCCACATTGCAGGTGAGCCAGCTTTAGAAAGTTTCAGGAGCATCTCAAGAGCCCTTACATGTCCGGGACTATTGATCAAAGGTTCCATTGTTTCTGGGTCAAACCAGTAAACATTGTGGTATTTCGTAACTTTTGTTTTTGGTTCACCTGGATAAGGAATTACAACATACGGAGCGGAGAGTGCCATAAAATGGAAGAATCCCTGACCACCAACCTTCAGATGTAATGTGATTCCATTATCAGGATCACCATCTCCATTCCAGTCTTTCCCATGGAAGAACTGGGCAATTTCAAGAACATCCTCCCAGGTTTCCATTTTAACGGGCATATCGTGTCCCATTTCCCTCCTGAACTCAGCCTGCCAT
>QMQA01000328.1 GCA_003648845.1 Candidatus Aerophobota bacterium | reverse complement strand
CTGATCCATTAAGAAATTTTCAAGAAGAAATTGTGGAAATCTGCCGGATGATGGTTAGTTTACCTGGCATAAAAGTATACAGGTATCCAGCTGGTATTAGAATAACCCTGTTGCAATAAGAAGCCAGGGTATTATTATCTTGGTTATATGCCACAGGGATAAATTGACAGAAAGCTATGCTTTTTTATACTTAATAAAACTTAAATTACCAGAGTTTATAAATGGGCACTTCAACTTATAAAATCGGCGTTATCGGGACGGGTAAAATGGGAGGAACGATAGTTAAAGCAATCATGGATAAAAGATTAATCCCTTCAGAAAATCTTTTTATATATGACAAAAAGGAGGAAAAACTTTATCCTTTTATCCAGAGAGGAGCAAGGTCTTCTTCTATAGAAGAGATGAGTAAAAAGGTGGATGTTTTAATCATCGCCGTGAAGCCATATGATATAAAGGCTGTCCTGAAGTTGCTCAAGGGTAAACTAAACTCATCGCAAATGATTGTCTCCATTGCAGCAGGAGTATCTATATCATTTATCTCCAGAATTTTGGGGGATTCTACACCTATAGTCAGAGTTATACCCAATACCGCTATTTCGGTGGGTGAAGGAATCTGTGCCCTGTCAACAGGATCAACAATCGATGCCAGAAAAATTGAGTTTATTCACAGGATATTTCAGGCAGTTGGTTATGTAGTGGAACTACCCGAGGATAAACTTGATGCAGTTACAGGCTTGAGCGGGAGCGGCCCTGCCTATGTTTATACTGTGATTGAGGGACTTATTCAGGGTGGAGAGAAAGCCGGTCTTTCCAGAGAAATTTCCGAAAAACTTGCCATTCAGACTGTTCTGGGAGCAGCAAAATTAACAAGGGAGAGTGCAAAAAATCTGAGAGAGCTCATCTCTTCTGTCGCTACACCGGGAGGAACAACTGTTAGAGGGTTACAGGTTCTGGAAGAGGGAAATATTAAAGATCTACTTTCCCGGGCAGTGGTGGAGGCAGTCAAAAGAGCAAGACAGATAAGCCGGGAGATAGAATCAAAATATGGAAATAAATATATCTGATATAAGGAACAAAGAGTTTTCATCAGCTTTGAGAGGATATAACAAAAAAGAAGTAAGAGAGTTTCTCCATGCCCTTGCTGGAGTGGTTGAGGAGCTATCCAGCAAGAACAAGCAACTTTCGGAAGAGGTTGCTAAATTTCAAAAAAGACTGACAGATTACCAGTTAAAGAAAGAAGAGCTGGATAAGCTTCTTATTCTGGCACAAAAGAAGGCTGAGATGCTTCTTAAACAAAGCGAAGAAAAAGCTCACTTTACTCTACGCGAGGCGCAAATAAAGGTAAAAAAGATACAGGAAGAGGAAAATAAGAAAATAGAAGCCCTACAGCGTGAGGTAAAAAGGTTATCCAATCAAAAAAGCCTTCTTTTAAGAAAAATCAAGGCTTTTCTCCGCTCTCAAGAAGAGCTTTTAAAATTTTATGAAGAAGAAAAGGATATCCCAGAAGAAAATTCTTTTAGACCTCTATCCTCTCCCCCATCCAGAAAAAAAATCATTTTGGAAGAAGACTAACCAGTTTACTTTAAAACTTTAAGCAGGCGGGGGGCAAGACCAAAACTACCGGTTTCCTTTAACTTTTCTACTGCTCGTTTTGCCTGGATGATGATCATCTTTAAATAAATTCCTGTTCCACAGGCAGATTTAACTCCACCTCGTATGGCTTCCTTGTTTTTCTCATAATGGTCAGCAAAAAAATTAGCCCCATCCACGAGATATTGTGTATTTATATTATCTTTACCTACCAGTCCTCTAACTACTCTGGAAGCACCAGTTCCTCCATGTTGAGCAAAAGGAATATTCCCTCCCAACTCCAAAAAGAGACCTCTTTGAACAGTTTCCAGTCTCTCAATGTCAGGCTCGTGTTTTTCACCTTTCTTTGCAGCATGTTTCATTCCTATATCATAAGAAACACCTTCTGCTCCTACAAATTTAGCAAATAACACCACTTTATTTTTGTAATTTTCCAGTTTTTCTCCGGTCAATTTCTCGTGTTCTATCTCCTCTCCACTGGTTCCTGTAGCTGCAATTTCTGCTTCAATAATTGTATCCTGATTATCAAGGTCCTTCCTTACCGCTGTAGCGAGATCTTTGGAAAGGGCAAAATTGAGTATCGGTGGAAGTTCTCCTGTATCAATCATTGACCAGGCAGGTCTGGCGACATCAACGGCTCCCAGAAAATCTTTTCTATACTCTCCTATTGCGTCACTACACAGGTAATTAATATAACTCTGAAGTAGTTCCTTGCTTATATCTACTTCTTTTCCATACAGAGGTTTCATCACTTCAATCGCTTCCTCAACTCGTACCCTGGCTACGGCAGGATCAAGTCCTCCAGATCCCTGAGGTGTGGAATAAAGATCGGGGTCAAAAGGTGGGGCAGTGAAATGATCCAGTGATAGAAAAATCAACTCAGCTCCAAAATCTTCTACAAATTCATCAAGTATTCTTCTGGCCCGGGCTGCTCCTACAACGGTGGGTCGGGAAATATTTTTTCTTTTTACTCCCTCCAGGAAAGGTGTTTTCCTGGGGTCCCGGCCAGCTATTCTGGCAGCATTATAGCTTACCTGAACTATCTGGGGACTCCCCTCCCCTATCACTGAAGCTTGAACAAAAGCGGACATTTGAACCTCAAAAGGAATATTAACATTGGAAGCGAGGAGTGTTACTCTCTCTTTTTCTGGTTTAAGCTTACCATCGGG
>QMQA01000327.1 GCA_003648845.1 Candidatus Aerophobota bacterium | reverse complement strand
GATGCAGGGAGGTTTTGGGATATGTATGTGACTGTGACATTGGTTATGGGAGAATTGCCTGTGGAGTTTATCTGGATATGCTGGATATGGGTCTGGCTCAGGTTTTGGGTTATGTTGATCAGGGTTTGGGAAATCGTGAAGTTCGGGGAAACGTTGACTTCAAGGTATATCAATTGATAAGCAGACGGAGAGCCGAGATATTCTGAGGTTATGTTGACTATGCCAGAATAATTCGCTGGTGTATAGTTTGTTACGGTTATGTTTATCTGCAAGGGTGCGGGCTCTGTGGATGCAAGGTAACTCCAGGTATCTGTTGTATCATTCCATTTAGTGCTGGTTGAATAGAATGAAACCCAAGAGGATGGTATGGTTCCTGAGGCAAGGTAGACATGGACATTATCCAAAACCACGTTTCCTGTGTTTTGAACTGTGAAGTCAAATATTTGCGACTGGCTTAGGTTCTGATCAGCGGTAAGGTTTGTTGGAGAGACGGTAAGGCCGGGGTTACTCTTTATATCCACATGGCTTGTGTTCTGAACAGAGCCTGAAGAGCCGTTGTTATTTATCCATACGGCACCCCAGATCAGTGAGTACAGACCCGGAGCTTTTCCTCCGGGAACTGTGAGGTTAAAGACCTTTGTACAGGATTCTCCTGGAGAAAGCATGGAAGGACATGATGTGAGGTTTTCCACAGATTTAAATCCTAGTCCATCATCATCAAGTTGGATATCCGGATAGTGCAACGTGGTGGTTTCACTCACAACCGTCAGGTTTATCAGGAAGGAATAATCATCCGATGTCATGTTTGTGATAACCTCGGTTTCCGGATCAGGTATTAACACAACATCCGTGGCTACAGGCTCTTCGAAATATCTTACAAAGCTTGTGCTTGCGTTTTCATACCATGCAGAGCTGTTTTCGGCTGTAATGCTCACTGTGTAGTTTCCTCCTGGGAGCTCTGCTGGGAACAGGAACTCTTTCTCGCAGATAGCGGTATCGCTACAGGTCTTGGAAAGTGTATAGGAGGGATTGTTTATATTCACAAGGGTTATCGTGATCTTTCCTGGGGTTGATTTATGGGTTCTGTTTATGGTAACTGAGTATACAACCGGAGTTATACTTGTATTGGAGGTGTTTAGCACAAGCATGTATCTGAAGAATCTTGCTGTTTGACCTATATTTCCGCTTGTCCATGAGATCAAATCATCTGAGTAATAGTAATACACACTTATGCTTGTATTCTCTGGTGTGGAGTTTACAATCTCAAGAGATTTCCATACTGTTTCATTATCACCAACAAATATTCTGCTTGTATAGGTTCCGCTTTTCGCATAGGCAGAACCGTTCCAGGCAAGCGTGATGTTTTCGCCTATGTTCACATTTTCTCCTGTTCCGAGAGAGAATGTTGAACTATCATCTGCAATGCTTTCATTGAGATCCGTTCTGAAGTAATATCCGGTGATGTTGACCCTTCCGTAAACATCGAAAGTCTGATTCTTAACAAAGTAACCGGCTCTTGTAGCGTGTATTTTTGCAAGCGGTAGATAATCGTATGCAATTGCGGTTTGGTTTGTTAGATTGTATTCTGAATCACAGATACCGTAGCCATCCAGGTCTTGGCAAATATCTGAAATTCCGGTTCCTGATGGGCTTGTCCAGTAGTTTCCGCCTATGCACGGGCCTCCTATTATGTTGGTTTGGCCTGAGCAGTTAAGGCTGGTGTTGAAGTAGTTTTCTCCGGAGATGTTTGGATCTAGGTAAACATTCTGGGTGTTGTTGAGGTGGTTGTTGTAGATGAGGTTGAGTGTTGAGGAGTTGATATATATGCCGTAGGAGAAGTTTGTGATTATGCAGTTTTTGATTGTGTTATTGTCCGAAGAATCGTTCAGCCAGATTCCGTAGCCTGAATTGTTTCCCTGTATGGTATGACCTGTGCAGTCAAAGGTTATGTTATCTGTTCCACCGAAGGAGATGCAGGTTTCTGCAGTATTGGTTATATCTGCTGTTAGCTGGACGGTATCGCCTGAGAGGGCTTCTTTTTGGATTATTCTTGAACATTCTGCACATGAGGAACATTCCAAGGCTATAATTTGAATTGAAAGGTTTCTGATTTCTGACTGGTTTTGTTTGTGTATGACTGAATATTCTGCTGAACAGTTTACCCACCATGTGTAGTTTCCATCGAGAAGGGTTGTGTTCGAGGTTATAACTGTGATGGTAGCGTTTGGTACAGATGAGTTGTGGTATATAGGTATGAGTGTGCCGTTGTTCAGATAAACCGTGCAAGAGAGGTTTTCTCCATGGGTGGTTATGGGTTTGAATGTAAAGTCTGGGGTTCTGTCTGTTGTGTTCACTGCATTGTTTTCCGGAGAATAAAGAGTGATTGTGATATTCATCTGTTCTATGGAGAATTGGGTTGTTGGTGCGGGAATTTCCTGGGTTATGACTGAGCCGTTGGATAGGGTTGAGTTTGCGAAGAAGGTTACTGTATAATTGCCCAAAAGGTTTTGGAATTCTTTGGAAGTGTTAAGGGTTATGTACCAGATTTGGGTTTGGTTTCTGCTGGAAGTGTTTTGGAGGAAGTAGGTTTGGTCTGTGCCATTAGGCAGGGTAATGTTTATCCAGACTGAGTTTATTGGGTTATCCAGGTTTCTGTATACAAGGCAGGAGATGTTTAGGGTTGGGTTGGATTGGAGGTAATCTACATCTGTTAGGTTGGTTCCTGTGGAGTTGAATATTGCCTGAGTGTTTCTTATGGAGATT
>QMQA01000326.1 GCA_003648845.1 Candidatus Aerophobota bacterium | reverse complement strand
GTATACATTTACTGGTCTGCAACCCAATGATTATGACTTAAGATTTGAAATCAACGATACTACAAACAATACCCTAGAATTCGAAGACTACTTCGAGGTTTATACTTCAAGATGGCTGTACGGAAATCTAACGAATGCTTTGGGCCAGGGAGTTAATGCAAGCTTCAAGCTGTACAGGAATTCATCGAATCAATTGCTACAGAACTTTTCCTCAGTTAATGGCTATTACAATGAAAGCATACATAAAAGGCTTTACGATTTTGAAATAGAGGCATACGATACGATAGCGAGGATTTATGATGTAGATACCTTCAGCCTGCAAAACGACTTCATCAAGATCGATCCAATAGCTCCTGCTGAAACAAATCTGGTTAACAGCGTGAACGGAATTGCATTTAACGCAAGCCTAACGAACAGGGCGAAGATAAAAATCTATTACTCCCAGGATGTCCTTGTGAACTATGGCCTGAGCGAGGATTATCTCAAGATTTTTGTCTGCTATGACTGGCTCTGGACTGAAAGGTCCTGCTCGAGTTCGGATTTGTGGCAGGAGATAGCTGAATACAGGATTGATAAGCTTCACAATTTTGTAGAGGCAAACACAACAAGCTTTTCAAGTAATTCAACGGGCTATGCAGCTTATGTCATAGCTGAAAGGAAACCACCGAGCTATGCTGAACTAACTGTTTATGACATCAGTCCGGTAGATGCTAATCACGGACAGAATGCAAGCATTGCAATAACCATTAAATCCACAGGAACTAGCGACGTTTTCAATGCAAAAATGGATTGCATAAGCGGAACTGTATGCCAAACATTCAATGCAAGCTATCTGAGATACATCGGCACTTTGGTTTCAGGCGAAGAAAGAACGGTAACGATCAACATTTCGGTTCCATTGGGTTATTCTCCCGGAAGCTATTATGGAGTTGTCAGGTTCAGTGCGGATAACATAAATCCCATAGACAAAAACCTCCAGGTAAATGTTATAGAGAACAGAAGCTGGGTGATAGACAAGCATGCAATCGCAAAGACTGTGGGAAGGGGTTATGGAGAGGTGGAAGAAATCGAGATAAGCAGCCTGGCAAACGTTCCTCTGGACTTCAATATCACCTATTCCTCCTTGCTTTCAGGAGCCTCCAATCTCACCCTGCAGAAACTATCCACCACAACCCTGCAAATCTATTACAACACAAGCCTCAGCGAGCCAGGAAACTACAGCGAAAATGTAACTATAGAAAGCACAGGTTCTGATCCTGAAGAAAGAGTGGTTAACATAAGCCTGGAGGTTGTAAACCTGACCCTGAGCCTGGTAGAACCCAAAGAGGAAACATGGGTTGAAATCAACCAAAGCCTGAAGCTTTCTCTCAGAGTACTTTTCGAAAACACCACGATAAATTCAACCCAGAACATAAGCCTTCGGGTATTTTTAAATGAAATTGAAGCCGAAATAGAAAGCCTGACATTCAATTCCTCAACCCAGGCATTCGATATCACAATGCAAGTTCCAGTAACAAGCGTGGAAAACACTTTGAAAATCGAATGCTCATTGCTACCCTGCAACTATTCAGCCCAGGTGATAAAGGCAGGTCTGATCTTTGTCAATGATACGGTTCTGCCGACCATTCAAGAAACCCAGGAGTTTCTATTAGAGAACAGAACCCTGCTCATGCTGAAAGCCTCGGATAATGATGTGATAAACTCAACCATTGCAAACGTGACATACCCGAACGGAACCTCTGTTGAGGTTAACCTAACATTCAATTCATCCACAGGGTATTTTGAAAGCTACATAGAGACCTTGCCAGAAGGGGATTACAAGGTAGAATATCTCGTTGCAGATGCTTCAAACAACACAAACACAAAAACAGAATGGTTCAGGGTATCTCCGTTGATCTACCTATCCGGAAACCTCAATCTCACACTCGGTATATCCTTCTACAAACCAGTGATTGGATACAAGTTCAAAGAGTTCACTGTGAACGGCAGCTATAATGAGAGCCTGAGAGCCGGGGATTACGACATCGATCTGAACCTTGAAGGAGTAAGCCTAAAGATATTCAATTCCTCCATCAATGAATCCCTTCCACAGCCTGTGTGTTTGGATAAACCTCCAATCTCGATCTTTACCCTTCCCTTAACAAAGAACAGATTCGATAGTTTAGCATATGCGTTCGCATTCAATCTCTCCAGAATAAGGGTCTACTTCGACTTCTCCAGCTATGTGGACAGAATTGTGAGCATGAATGATCTGAGAATATACAAATGCGAAAACTACAGTCTTGAAGAAAGGGAGTGTTATGCAAACTTTACCACTCTTGTTCCCTCCGTAGATCACGTACTGCTGAAAGCAAGCATTGAGCTGAACGAATCTGACCCGGTTTTGATTTTTGCAGAAGAGGTTGTTTGCGGTAATGGTGTGTGCGAAAGCAGTTACGGAGAAACCTATCAGAACTGCCCGCAAGATTGTCCGCAAACAGCTGTATGCGGTAATGGTGTGTGCGAGATCGGTGAAAGTCCGTTTAACTGTCCCGAGGATTGTGGAACATGCGGAAACGGAGTTTGTGATTCAGGAGAAACCTATCAGAACTGCCCACAGGACTGCCCAGCACCCACAACATCCACAGTTTCCGCTCCTACATATTCTGTAGAAGTCCAGGAAATAAACTACACAAAGATTATGGAAGAGGTGCAAAAAGCTTTGAACGCAACTCAAGAAAAAACTATAGAATTGTCAGAAAAACAGCTTGATATCAATATTTATC
>QMQA01000325.1 GCA_003648845.1 Candidatus Aerophobota bacterium | reverse complement strand
AGTTTTTTGAGGTGCTCCTAATACAAACCCACCAGTGTAAGGGTTTCCTACTCCCGGAATAAAGGAATAATAGACAGGTGCACCAGGGTAAGCAATTTGAATCAAACACATGGCACTTATAATCTCCGCGTTTCCTATCACCATAGCTGAAGCCATGGAAGCAGGTGCTGTAATGCCCAGTGAAGGCATAGCCATAAATCCAACAGGAATCCCAGCCTCAGCAAAAACCAAAGCTGATTCAATTCCTCCTTTATCCTGTCTTAGAGGGGCAATAGTGCAAACAAAGCAATCCAGAACCGGACGTTTTTTCAATGCTTCAGAGCCCCCAGCAATAGTCTTAGCCATCTCTACAGCATAGCGGGCAACTCGCTCATCTTCTGTAGTCTCTGTTTGGATATGTTTTTCTGTATTTATGAATCCTGCCTCAAGTTCATGCAGAGGAATAACCTTTGAAGGAACGTCCTGCGCACTCACCAGAGCACAATAAAAGCTAATAGAAGGAAGATAGTCTGAAATGATAGCCATCATCTCAACATCTTTTTTTGTTGATGTTCTTCTCTGTCGGGTCTCAAGATCAATAGTAGCTGTACCAGTTCCATCTGTTCCAAAGTAGGTTTTTGTACCATCAAAATACAAATCTAAATTCCTATCTTCTCTTGATGCAAATATATAACTCCTGGGAGCTTTGGAAAGAGAGTTCATAAGAAGATCAGAAGGAATTTTTACAATTTGACTTTTAAAATCAACCTTAGCCCCAGCTTCTGCAAAGATCTTAAGAGCTTTCTCGGAAGGGAATTTTACTCCCACCTCCTCCAAAACATTTAAGGTAGCCTGGTGGATTTTCTCCACATCTTCATCACTCAAGATCTTTATTCTCATCTCAGGGCGAACTTTAATAGGAGTAATTCTGGGTAAACTATCATTTTCACACATTTTCTTATACCTCCTTGCTTTTTAGCAAAATTTAAATATCCGCGGGGTAGTTTTACTTTCTCTGCAAGATACTGGATAACATCAGAGGAATAATTGTAGCTACTATAAAAATTGTACCTATGGTATTGATTACAGGACTCACTCCGTATCTCATCTGTGAATAAACATAAATGGGCAAAGTTGTAGTTCCTATACCAGCAACAAAGAAGGTAATAACAAAATCATCAAAAGACCAGGGAAAAATAAGCATTGCAGAAGCAGCAATACCGGGAAGAAGTATCGGTCCAATTACTTTTATAAAGGCGGTTAACCTGTTTGCTCCCAGATCCATTGCTGCCTCCTCCCAGGACCAATCAATTCTTTGCATTCTTCCCAGAATAACAAACACAGCCAAAGGGGTGCTAAAGGTAATATGTGCTATGAGAATGCTGGGATATCCCAGGGAAACACGAAAAAGTCTGGTAAAAAATACCAGCAAAGAACCCCCTGTTACTACATAGGGTACAACAATGGGAAGTAAAATGGAACTTCTCAAAATTCCCCTTCCCGGAAATTTCAGTTTGTACAAACCATAAGCTGTTAAAGTCCCCAAAGCTGTAGATGCAACCACAGTAACAGATGCTACAATAAGGCTTGTTTTAAGTGCATCCTTTACAGCAACATTATTAAGAAATTCTATATACCATTTTAAGGTGAACTGTTCCCATCTAACGCCAAACTTATCGCTATTAAACGAGAAAAGAATAAGAACAATAACCGGAGTCCACAAAAACGCATAAAATAAAACCGCCAGTACTATAAAAAATTTTGGTGCTTTATTTTCTAAGCTCATAGCATCCTCTCCAGTGCTTCTTCTCCTCCTAATTTTATGAAAACAAATAATATAGCAATTACAATAGCAGCAAGAAATAAAGCTAAGCTTGCACCCTTAGGTATATCACCTACCCCGATAAACTTATATGCAACCAGACTCCCAACCATCATGACCTTGTCTCCGCCTAAGATATGAGGTACCAGCCATTCACCAAGAGAAGGGATGAACACCAGTATTGTACCAGCAATGATTCCTCCTTTGGTCAAAGGTAAAGTTACTTTAAAAAATCTCTCAAGAGGAGTTGCTCCAAGATCAACAGCTGCCTCCCATAAAGCAGGATCAAGGCCTTCTAAAGATGCATATAAGGGAAGAACCATAAAAGGAAGCCATGAATAAACAAGACCAATCATTACTATTTCGGGAGTGTATAACATACGCAGAGGAGTTGAAATTATGTTAAGACTTAGAAGAAGGTTATTTATAAGACCGTTAGTCCCAACAAGAGTTTTAAAAGCATACAATCTGATAAGGTAAGCTGTCCAGGAGGGAATAATTACAAGAGACATAAGAAAAGTTTTCCGATTTCCTCCATACTTGGCTATCCAGTAAGCTAAAGGATACCCTAAGGCCAGGCATGTAAAATTTGTAAAAAAAGCATACAAAAATGTTCGAATAAAAATCATCCCATACTCACCAGCTATTATAGCTCGATAGTTTTCAATAGTAAAGGTCTTAATAATTTCACCAAAAGGCCCCGTCTTTAAAAAACTAAAATAGAGGATTATTCCAAGGGGAGCAAATACAAACAGAACAATCCAAATTGATATAGGTCCTATATATATGGGTAGTTGCACAGATAGAGAATTTCTTTTTTTTGTTTTATCTTTTTTAACTTTTAAAGTCCTCATTTGAACACCTTTTTGAATTTATCTGTTTTGTTTCTTAAAAGGGAGTGGAAAATCCACTCCCTTTTAATTATTTTACCTTTTAAGCTCTTCCCATATTTTCATTCTCAGCTCTTTCCCCTTGCCTGT
>QMQA01000324.1 GCA_003648845.1 Candidatus Aerophobota bacterium | reverse complement strand
GCTCAACTTGCTGGCTGTGGGTTATGCATCTTTATTACAGACGTTCCTGGCTGACAGAAGTCGGTGTCACAGTCGCCAGATCTTGGCAGGAGCTGGTTGTTGCAAGTAAAAAAGTTGATGAGTGGGCTAAGGCAAACGTTGGTCCCGGTAATTCCGGTATGGTATATGCAGCAGGTGATCCTGACCAGCTACATCAAATCTGGTCCATGACAACATTCGCTCAGGACAAAAGAATAGTCCAGGATGGAAGGGTTGTAATTGACCCAGAAGCCTGGAAAGTAATGACCGACCTGTGGCTGAAGGGAGGTATGTCAAAGGAGTCAACTGAGTATCTCTGGAGTATGGCACCGGAGGTATTTGCTAAAGGTAAAGCAGGATTTATCATCACCGGTGGTGTTTATATGAAGATGTTTGCCAATCCCGAATTTGGAACAGGTATCCAGAATGACTGGGATGTAACTCTTCTTCCTGCCTGGGAAGGTATAGGTATACCTGCACGTGCTGTAGCTGGAAATGATTCGTGGATGATAAATCCATATATTTCTCCTGCCAAAATAGCAGCTGCCATGCTCTGGTTTGACTACCAGAGAAGCTATCAGGCTCAGTTTAACGAGCTTTATCTGGAGGGTAATGAGTCTGTTATGACAATGGTCTATGACCACTCTGCTGTAAAGGCGGAAGTAGAACATCCCGATCTGAGAAGAGAAACAGTAGCAGCTCAAATTGGAGAGATGTATCCACCTGGAATGATGGAGGTACTGGAGATTTTCAAGGAATATCTCCATCGGGTTATCTTAGGAGAAATGGATGCTGATACTGCTCGGGAAAAAGCTCAGGCGGAGATTGATTCAATAATGTAGTATCTGGTGCGAGGATAAGCAAAAATATAGCCGCCAGCTACTTACGCTGGTGGCTATATTTAAAAAGAGAGCTCAAATAAAATCTGAGAGAGAAAACTATGAAAATATCCAATAGCAAATATGGAGTTATTCTCAGCACCCCTGGACTGCTGATAATTATTGCTCTGGTAGTTTTCCCCGTAATCACTCTTTTTATAACAAGCTTCTTGCGCTACAGGAGCCTTCCTCCAATAACTTTTATCGGGTTCAAAAACTATCATTATATTTTTAATGATCGACTTTTCTGGCTCAGCTTAAAGAAAACTGTTGTATACACTACCGGTGTGACAGGCCTAACATTCTGTGGAGGTGTAATTTTAGCCTTACTTTTATCTAAAATCAGTAGAGGATCAGCTGTGTTCAGATCACTGGCAATGTTTCCCTGGGCAGTACCATTGGTTATCTCGGGTTTTATCTGGAAATGGATATTTAACCCGGATGTTGGCGTATTTAGCGATTTTCTTATGAAACTCGGGTTAATAGATAAGCCCCTTCCCGTTTTTTCTAACGCAACGTTGGCCATGTTAGGATGTATAATAGCTGATGCCTGGGTTAGAATTCCATTCATGTGCATTTTTACACTCGCCGGTATAGAGAGCATTCCCCGGGAGTTGTATGATGCAGCAAAGGTAGATGGTAGTGACTGTTTCAGTTCCTTCAGGTATATAACTTTGCCCCTTATTAAACGTATGACATTTGTCGGACTCCTCATAACCAGTATGTTTTCATTTAGAACAATTGATGTTATATTTTCCATGACTGAGGGAGGACCAGCCAGAGCTACATATGTTTTAGGTTTTTATATTATCGACCAGCTCTGGCGAAGGGTTAACTACGGGACCGCATCAGCAGCTGGAGTAATAATGTTTCTTTTGATCTGCAGTTTTGCCAGTTTCTACGTATACCTTATCCTCAAAAAAGGGTAAAAAGGTGAAACTCAGAAACATAATAGCCAGAATTCTGGAAAAACCTCTCACATCATACCTTTTACTTGTTATTATACTGACCATTATACTGGCGCCCATAATTTTTACAGCATTCACTTCTTTTAAAACGCGGGCAGAAACATTTAGATGGCCACCAACTTATTTCCCACAAAAACTGACCCTTGGGGCCTATGAAGAGGTAATTTTTAGAAGTCCACTACCCAGACATCTTTTAAACTCACTGGTTATTGCTGTGGGAACTACAGCTATTGTTATGGGTGGAGGGCTTTTTACTGCCTATGGTTTAAGCCAATACAAATTTAAAGGATCAGGAACGGTACTCCTTGCCTTTATAGCCACTCGTATAATTCCACCTATATCCCTACTGGTACCGTTTTACATCATTATGAGTTTTCTTCACCTGATAAATACCTATGCCTGTTTAATTATCCTCAATACTTTCCTGTGTTATCCGCTGGCAGTATGGATGCTTAAGTCATTTTTCGATGCGTTTCCAAGAGACCTGATAGATTCAGCTATTGTGGATGGATGTACAAGAACCCGTGCTTTTTTGAATATTGTGGTTCCCATCTCTGCTATAGGAATAGCAGCAGTAGCAATTATAACATTCCTCTGGACCTGGAATGAATTTCTATTTGCCATAATATTTACAAACACCCGAGAGGTTCAGCCTGTAACAGTGGGTGCCCATTACTTCGTGGGTGATGAACTTGTACAATGGGACTCCATAGCTGCCACTGCCATGTTTACAGCCCTGCCAGGTCTTATATTTTTCTCAATTGCTCAAAGAGCCATTGTAAAGGGATTAACAGCGGGAGCTTTAAAAGGATAAAGAAAAGTCCTTTGCTTCGAACAAAAGCAAAAATTGACGTTGTAGAAGATTGTGCTATAAATTAAAATAATAATTATTACGTTCTCTGATCTTTTAAAGGATATTTCTTTT
>QMQA01000323.1 GCA_003648845.1 Candidatus Aerophobota bacterium | reverse complement strand
AGTTGATGTTGAAAAGATAAAATCAGAGCTGCGAAAGCTAAAAAAGAAAAATCTCGTTATAGAATCACATTATGCACATGATATGGATTCCGATGTTTTAATAATCCTTCGAACAAATCCCGGGGAATTGAGAAAGAGGGGGAGAGAAAAGGGTTGGCGGAGAGAGAAGATCGAAGAGAATGTCCTAGCAGAAATCATGGAGATATGCAAGAGCGAGGCTCTGGAACAGGGAAAGGGATTTTATGAAATAGATACCTCTAATAAAACTCCTAAAGATGTGGTTGATGAAATAGTGAAGAATTTAAATATTAATAGAAAATTAAGTAAAACTAAGGGGTGAACAAACAAAATGCTTGATCTTCTCATCTTTCTCGGATTGTTAATGGCGATATTTCTTGGAGCCGGATGGATAATCGGTGGATTCACAGGAATGCTCATAGCCTTTATTTTAGCGGTAATTGTGAACTTTTTTTCATACTGGTATTCTGATACTATTGTTTTGAGAATGTACAGGGCAAGGCCCAGTAAGCACATAGAACTGGAGAACATGCTTGCCAAGCTTTCAAGAGAGGCTGGAATACCCACACCGAAATTATATGTGATACCAATAGATACTCCAAATGCGTTTGAAACCGGTAGGGCCCCAAATCATGCTGCTGTTGCGTACACAGAAGGTTTGCTAAAACTCAAAAACGAAGAAATTGAGGGAGTGCTTGCGCATGAGATAGCACATATCAAAAACAGGGACACCCTGCTTCAGGTTATGGCTGCAACTATAGCAGGAGCAATTTCTTATCTTGCACAGTTTGGATACTGGTCGTTGTTTTTTGAAGGTGATACAAGAGAAGAGGGAAATATTATAGGCCTTATAGCAATAATAATCTTTGCTCCTCTTGCAGCTTTGCTTTTAAGACTTGCATTGTCTCGTTCAAGAGAATATGCAGCAGATTATAAAGCAGCGCTTCTGACAAAAAGACCTCGGGCCTTGGCATCCGCCTTGGAGAAAATAGCCGAAATGGTAAAAGAAAAACCCTTAAAGAACATGTCCAGTGCAACCTCCCATCTCTTCATTGTTAATCCATTCAGGCAGGACTGGTTCAATAATCTGTTTTCAACACATCCTCCTATAGAGGAAAGGGTAAAAAGGCTTAGAGAAATGTGAGATTTTATGAAAAAGCTTATTCAAAAACTCATAAGCACAGGTGCTGATTTTTCCACAAGAAAGGCTTTGAAAAACACTTTGAATTTCCTGGGAATAAACCCTGAAAATATAGACAGGCTTTATGTAGAGCTGAAAAACAGTCTTTACAAGGATATTATCAAATCCATACCTCCGAAGGACAAGATCGTTTTCATTCCTCACTGTCTCAGACCGGCAAACCTTTGCAAGGCAACTCTCGGAAAATTCGGATATCAGTGTAAAGGCTGTAAGAACAAAAACTCATGCAAGATTTACAAAATAAAAATGAAAGCGGAGAAGATGGGCTACAAATCCTTTATAGTTCCGGGTGGTTCTATGGTAATGAATATCATAGAAAGATTGAAACCCAAAGGTGTGATAGGTATAGCATGTCTTAAAGAACTTGTTATAGCATTGGAAAACATCAACATTCCCGGTCAGGCTGTAGAACTTCTTCGTGATGGGTGTGTTAATACAGATGTGAATCTCAAGAAGGTCTTTGAGGTTCTTTGAATAAAAGGGTTTCAAGTCCTTTTTTGTGACCTGCTCCTACAAACACAAGAACCCGCTTATAGGTTTTCATAAGGCTTCTTATTCTTTCTGCCATGTACGAATCCCTTTCTGTTACAAGAATTCTATATATGCAGGGAAAGTTTCTTCTCAGGGTTTCAACAGTTTTATCAACTATATCCTGAGGGGGTATTTTTTTGAGATCGAATTTAAAGGAGAAGGAAAATCCGAAAAGCAGAAACAAGATAAGTTTTATCTTTTCTTTTATGGGTATGGTTTGAAGTTTGAAAAGTGTTATTCTTATATCTCTGTCTATGAACTCCACATCTATTCCCTTTTCCTCAGCGATTTTTATGGCAAGCAGCATTTCTGAACCCGGAAATATACCGGTCTTTTTACCCAGCCGTATCTGGAGTTTTTTCATGAGAGTATATATTGCGAAGTTCAGAAAACCTGAAGATCTGAGGTCTGTAGATTTTTTATTCTTCTCTTCCAGTAATATAAATCTGTGAATGTCCAGTTCCACAGCTATAACATCAGGTTTAAATCTTTCTATCGTATTCTTAACCCTTTCTAAACTCTCTTCAGCCACATGTGATGTGGGAACAATAATGAGGGGCATATCTTTTTATATTATTATTGTATTTAATAAGCAAATATGGACAAAGAACTTCTCAAAATAATGGCTTGTCCAAAATGTAAAGGGAATATTAAGCATAAAAAAATGTTTTTAATATGCAGTAAATGCAGGTTGGCATATCCGATACTGGAGGGAAGGATTCCGGATATGCTTATAGAGGATGCATGGTCGCTGCAAAAAGCAAGAAGGTCTGGTTTTGAGCATAATCTTAAGCTTTAAAAATGGGGAAACATTTATTTTATAACGGACATGCCGGGGTGGCGGAATGGATAACGCGCCAGACTTGAGAACCAGATATTATGATTGACCCTCCTCGGAATAAAATCCGAGAACGGGTTGATGATTCGATTGGCTTGACTCTGATAAGCGGCGGGTATGAGGAGTTCAAGATATCTGGTGTCCCTTTCGGGACGTGCAGGTTCGAAAAGTCAGAGGGGTAATAAAGTCTATCTATGCTCATT
>QMQA01000322.1 GCA_003648845.1 Candidatus Aerophobota bacterium | reverse complement strand
ATTATATCCTGAGGAAGGGAAACTCTGGAGCTTGTAAAAAAGGAACTTCCCACCAATCCAGCACAGTGTTTGGGAACACCTATCTCAGAATGCTCCTCCAGAATAAGTGGAGAAAATCCGTACTTTCTCAATAATCTCCCAAGATAACATCCTATTGCTCCAGCTCCTACAATAGTTATGCGCATAGTTTGCTTTTGATGTAATTTTTAAAGTCCCAGCTTTTCTGATACATTTTTCATAGCTTCAAGGACACATTCTACATGTTCTTCTAACTGAACTCCCAGCTCTTTTGCTCCTTTTTCTATATTTTCCCGGTTCACACCCCGGGCGAAGGCTTTATCTTTCCATTTTTTCATAATCGATTTCACGTTTACCTCGGATATCTTTTTTGAAGGACGAACCAGAGCAACGGCAACAATAAGACCGGTTAGTTCATCTACCGCGTACAGAGTTTTTGCCAGAAGAGTTTTTCTGGGAACACCGGTATGATCTCCGTGGGCCAGAATAGCCTGAATCATTTCCTCAGGATACCCCTTTTCTTCCAGTATTTTTGCTCCTTTAAAGGGATGGTCCTTAGCAGAGGGATATTTTTCGTAGTCAAAATCATGCAAAAGTCCTGTTACGCCCCATTTATCAGGGTCCTGACCAAATTTTTGAGCATAGGCCCTCATGGCTGCTTCTACTGCGAGGGCATGCTTTATTAAATTTTCATTTTTGGTGAACTGTTTGAGAAGAGCAAAAGCTTCCTCTCTTGTTGGCCAGCTCATTCTTTTCCTCCTTTTATTCTTTATTTTTCAGGATATTTTATCAATTCAAACTGGATACGTCAATTTTTTATCTCTTGATTTCTTACTTCTCTGGTATATACTAATCAAAAAGGAGATATTTAATTGACAAACTGTTAAGGAATGCTATCCTCATAGGCGAGTTTTATTTTTGAGGTAACAGAATGAAGAAAGGTAAACCACTGGGTAGAGTTTTATCTGCTAAGCAGTTTGTTTCAAAAATGGGGAAGAGAGGGCGGAGGTTCTTTGCCCTGGGGAATTTTCTGCTGGAGAAAAAGGATTTAAGTCAGAATTATTACTCCAATCTGGGAAATGAAGCAAATATTCTGGAAACATTTCTGGATAACCACAAAGCCCGGGGAAATAGAGCCTTTGCTTTTTTCACAGAACTTGTTGCCTGTATAAGATGGATTGCCAATGCCGCTCATACACTAAAGCATATTCAAAACAGATATAAAAGTTATGAGCTGGAGGAAAATGAAAAACTTTTCAATGATATTCAAAGTTTTCTTGAGTTTTGCAATACCTGTCTTTTTAATCTCTATAAGGCTTTAAAGGACGAGGCTATTTCCCTGGGCATAAGAGTTTCATCACAAAGTATGGAAGAGGAGGATTTTCTCGAAGCAGAAGTTCAGGAGTACCTTGTTCAGGATATTGATGAAAACTACTGTTGCCCTTATGAAGAAAGAAAAGTAATTGAGGTCACTTTTACTTACGTGGATATTGCAGATAAGCTTGCCGAGTTCTTAAAAAAAGGTGAGCCAACAGAAGATAAAATAGAGGAGTTTACCAGTTCTTTTCACAGGATACAGTCCAAGTACGACAGTTATATAAGTGGCAGCAAAGAGGAAAAAAGAGACAGAAGGCTCAAAAAGATTAGAGGCTATATTTCTATTTGCCTGCATTTACTTGAGGTAGTTTTGTATATGTTGCATTTTTACGAAAGACACGTTAAGGTAGAAGGATTAAGTGAGGTAAAAAAGAAAATAGCAGAAATTGTAGACTCATCCGAGATTAATAAAAAAGTGAGAACGGTCCTGATATATACAAATGACTACGCTTTAAAAGGAGATCTTCTCGCCAGGGATCTTTTAAAAGACTACGCTGATATGACTTTGACCAGAGAGAGAGTTATTATTCCTAAGGGGTCAGTACTCCATCTCAGACCAGCTTCAGCATTGGTGGAACCTGTTATACAATCTACCACGCCAGTTCTACTGGAGATAGATGGGAAAAAAGTAAGGGCAAACAGCGTATTGGAAATTATCGCGGTGATGGGAGAGGTGGCAGATAAAATAGAGAAAGACGATGTGGAAATGGTACTTCAGGGAGATGAGAAAGTGGTAAAAAAAATGAAGGAGAACTTTCTAAGTAAAATTCTGGAGACCAAATCTTAGGGTGCATTAATGAGTCTAAAAGAAGAAAAAAATTCTCTCCTCCAGCTTATTAAAGAAAAAGCACTATTTTGTCAGCCAGTGAAGCTTTCCTCGAGTAAAAAAAGTAGCTATTATGTGGATGGAAGGCAGATCACCCTCTCAGCAAAAGGTGCCTATCTTGTGGCAAAGCTAATATTCCCCATGATAAAGGATGATAATATACAGGCTATTGGAGGACCTACGCTCGGTGCGGACCCTATTTTGGGAGCCGTTATTTGCTGGAGTCACCTTGAGAACTTTCCCCTCGAGGGCTTTATAGTTCGCAAAGAACCCAAAAAACATGGCATGCAAAGATACATTGAGGGTCCTGCTCTGAAAAAAGGCACCAGAGTCGCAATTATCGATGATGTTGTGACTACCGGTGAGTCAGTTTTAAGATCTGCCAGAGCTGTAGAGGAGCTTGGATGCAGGGTGGTCAGGATAATCTGTCTGGTGGACAGGTTAGAAGGAGCCGGTGAGAGATTGAAAAAATATGGGTATAAATTAACCCCTCTTTTTACCAGGAATGACCTTGAATTGTTAGAATAGAAGATATGGCCAGCAAATGTTGAGACCTGACCCCATTCAATTAT
>QMQA01000321.1 GCA_003648845.1 Candidatus Aerophobota bacterium | reverse complement strand
GCCTGCAATTGCTTCTGCTTTATTTTTTTAGTAGATAAGCCACACCTTTTGAAAGCATATCGGAAGCTTTTCTTGACTTTAGATACACATTTTTGTAATCAAAACCGAATAGATCAACCTTTGCACCCATTTTCTCCATCTCTTTAAGCCTATCAAAACTCTCAACCTGATATATAAGTGCCTTTGATGGAATACATCCCATATTGAGAGATACTCCACCGAGTTTATCTTTTTCAACCAGGCATGTTTTAAGACCAAGCTGAGAAGCTTTTATTTTCCCAACATATCCACCAGGCCCCCTCCTATAACCAGTAAATCATACTCACAAGAACCAGACATATTCTCAGACCTCCTTTGAACCCACTTTATTTAATCACCATAACTGGTAATCAATAACTTATGAAAAATGGAATATAAAGTCGAGGGATAAATTATCCATGGAGCCAATATCTCATCCTTCATCCCAATAAATTAAAAATCAGAACAAAGATTTATATATTTTTTCACTATGATTAAATTCAAGCTGTTTTTTTCCTCTTGATACTTTCTAAATCTTTTTCATAGAGTTTTAGCTTTCTCACATAAAGATTATTATCCATCCATCGATAGCACTCACCGGTTAGCAACTTCCGTCTCACCATCCCGCATACCTTTCTTATTAATGCAATCCTTGCTCTCCCCGCTCCTCGTTTCTCAGATAGGTTTTCATAAAATATTCTAAAATAGGGAGAAGCCTCTGTTAGATGATGAATTGATTGAGTCAAAAGGGTGCTTGTTAAGTTTCTGGATTCTCTTGTTATATGACCAACCTGAGTCTTTCCTCCACTACCCTTTATCCTGGGAGCAATCCCAAGGTAGGCATTCATCTTCCTGCGGGTTCTGAACCGTTTTATATTTCCTACCTCAGCCAAGAATGCCAAAGCTACAAGAGGTGCAATCCCTTTGATCGTAATGAGCAGTTTGACCTCATCCTTAAGCAAGCGGTTCACCTGGAAGAAGGATTTCTCCCCTTATCTTCTCCTTCTGCTCTTTTACCTTCCATAACAGTTCAAGACAGCTCCTAACGCTTATCTCACTCGCACTGCTAAGATCAAGCTCCTTTAGCGCCTCCCACCCATGTTCCGGAGAAAACAAGCGATTATCCACCTCTTTTGTGCCATCTATGCCATTATCAGACAAAACTGCATGGATGTTGTTCTTCAACATCCTGATCTGCCGGTTCAGCAATTGATATTGACTGAAAAGCTTCCTCAGTTCCCTAATCACCACCTCAGGTTTGTATACCTCAGGTATTCCAAACTCTCCAGTAGTAAGCTATGCCCATTACGCTTTTCCCATGTTTCCTGAATCCTGTTTGTCCGGCTTATTCCAGAAGCCCTTAATGATCCAAAACCTATGAGGATCAATGATATAGCACTGAGCACCTCTTGATTCTATCCGCTCAGCCCAGTAAAAAGCCCCCCAGAAAGCCTCCATAACCACTGCATCCTCAGAGCCAAGCCCTTGAATGTAGCCTTTTAGGTCAGTGTGCCTAAGTTTGAAATCAATCTCTTCCCCTTTATAATTAAGAACAGCCATGGTTGAATAGCTTTTGTGATAATCAATTCCATGAAACCTGGTTATCACTTTTTCCTCTTCATTTTTTGAGGGAGAAAAAGCATCAGGACACCTTGTTAATCATGCGTTGTTTCCATATTAACTATATTAACTATTCGTTGTCCCAATAAGAAGGGTACACATTTTATCGGTATGGGTGTGGCAGGTGACCGACCAAACCTATCAACGTGTTCGCAAAACGCCACAGAAAAATTAAAGGCCATCTGCTGTCCTTTCCTTTTTTCTCACGGGATAGGAGGGCTGTATACAGTCATCTACTGCTTTTTACAAAGCATAACTTTTCAAAGAACTTAATTTTTCTTGAGTTTAACCATAATAACCTATCAATCAACCTTTTACAGCGCCGAGTGTCAGACCCCTCACCAGATACCTCTGTAAAATTATTGCTATTAGAATAACTGGAAGGCTTGCCATGGTGGCAACAGCAGAAATTTCTGCCCAGAGTATTTCATGTCCTCCGATCATACCAGAAATAACAACAGTAACAGGCGTTATTCTGGAGCGAGAGAGAATCAGAGCGAAGAAAAACTCATTCCAGGAAAATATAAAACAGAACAATGCTGTTGCTACCAATCCTGGTGCTATAAGGGGCAGTGCAATTCTGTAGAATGCCCCAAATCTGCCACAACCATCAACCATTGCTGCTTCTTCAAGCTCTGCTGGGAGATCTTCAAAAAACCCCTTCAGCATCCACACTGCAAAAGGAATGTTGATAATTGAATATGTAATTATTAGGGCTGTATAGGTGTCTAAAAGGTGAAGAAACCTGTAAAACAGGAAAAGAGGTAAAACACTTGCAATGGGGGGCATCATACGGATGGAAAGAATCCAGAAAGCAAGGTTTTTGCCTCCTATTCTGAATCTGGCCAGACTGTAGGCAGCTAAAGCCCCAACTGTCATTGAAAGCAGTGTTGCAAGTGAAGCTATAATAAAACTATCAGTGATTCCCTTTCTTCCCCCAATTTCTAATCCTCTTGCAAAGTGATTAAGATCAAAGGTTCTAGATATGAAAACTGGAGGATAGGTGAAGTACTCACCCTTTTCTTTAAAACTTGTCAATACCATCCAGAAGATTGGTGATAAAAAGATTACCAGTGCGAAGGCAACAACCAGAACAATCAAAATAACGATATGTGTTTTTTCTCTCATTTTTTCCTTTCTTCCCCGGGCATGAATTTTAAGAAAATATTGGC
>QMQA01000320.1 GCA_003648845.1 Candidatus Aerophobota bacterium | reverse complement strand
GCATCTTGGGAAGGTTGTAGTATTTCGATATTCCAACTGCAGATTCAACAAAAAAATCGGCCGATTTGAACAATATGTAAAAAGAAATGCCAAGTACAACCAGATTGAACCAGGGTAATTCAAAAAGAGTCTCAATAAACTCCAATATACCTCTCCACATGAAAAGATGAGGTTAAAAATTAACCTTTCCCCTTTCTCCAGGCAACACCTATATAAAATCTGCCTGTTATTCATGGAGTTTTTGATAATGGAACTTTTAATAAAAACAGCTAAAGCAGGTTCTTATAAAATCCATCCGGAGTTAACTCGGGGAATAAATCATGCTTCTCATCGATGTTGTATAGATACATTCTTATATCCAGACATAGATGGCACTTGGAAAGGTAACCACCTTCCTTTTCTGTATACCCGTATTCTTTTGCAAACTTTAATAAACCCTCGATATTTTCATTCACAAGGAAACCAAGGATTTTGTATCTCCCAATATCTATTCCCCTCTCAATAAGCAAAGGAAGTTTAAACACGTTACCCAGACTGAGGCCTCCGCAAAATCCAGGTACAATATTATAATACAGGTCATAGTGGTTGTGCCATGGACGTAAAAAACTGGGTATGCATGGTGTAGAATAGAAGCTTTCCGGCCTATACTTAATAAAAAGACCAAGTTCCTCCATCTTTACAGCGGCTCTGCCCATGATAAAGAACTCTGTTCTATCCATGAAATCCCTGGCCCCTCTGATCCCGAGAAAATCCTCGAAGCTCATTTTCCCCTTTATTCCAAGTGCTTTGAACAACCTGTAGCATTCAAACTGATAAACCACCACGTTCCTTCCAAAAACCCTCAGAGCAGCTTCTATTGCCCTCTCCGTTCTCTCAAAAGGAACATACTCAAGGAAAAATGGATTAACCGAGATGAGTATCCCTTTCATCCCCGCCATTTTGAGCTCAGAAAGCATTTGAAAAGCCGTCTCATCATCTTTAGCCCAGAAACAGTTTGTTTCAACAAAAAGGGAAGGAATCCCATATGCGGAAGCTTTCTCGGTTGCATACAATAAAAGTTCATAATTGAGAAAGGGCTCACCACCGGTAAAATGTAACCCCTCATTAACACCTATGGAATTGCTACCGGTGTATGCAGGTCTTATGTATTCTGAGAGTAATTTCAACATTTCATCGAGTAAATTTTTATCTATCCATTCGTTCCTCCATTTCGGCGAACATGCATACATACAGTGTCTGCAGGAAGCATTGCATTTATAAGAAAGTATAAGGCCCCCGGAAACAGGGGCCGGTATCCTGACAAACATAAATACAACACCAATTATCCACTATTTCTTGCTATAATCAAGAGTGGCCAGATGTTTGTATATCCTGAGCCTGTTCTTTATATCTTCTCTTACCAGGTTCAGGTATTTTTCTGCAGCTTCAGGATTGGATCTCTTCAGAGCTCTAAACCTTATCTCACTGTACATGTAATCCTCTACATCTATTTTTGGATCCTTGCTATCAATTATAAGCGGGTTCTTCCCCTCCTTTGCAAGCTGGGGGTTATATCTGTAGAGGATCCATGCTCCCGATTCAACCGCTTTTTTCTGCTGTTCAAATCCCCAGGACATGTCTATTCCATGGGCTATGCAGTGGGAGTAAGCAATTATAACAGAGGGACCATCGTATGCATCAGCTTCATTAAATGCTCTTACCGTTTGCATCATATTGGCTCCCATAGCGACTCTTGCCACATAGACATTCCCGTAACTCATGGCCATCATCCCAAGGTCTTTCTTTGGAGTTGGTTTCCCTCCCTCGGCAAATCTTGCGATAGCCCCCATAGGAGTCGCTTTTGACATCTGACCACCTGTATTGGAGTAAACCTCCGTGTCAAGAACAAGCGCATTTATATCCTTACCCGAGGCGAGAACATGATCAAGTCCGCCATAGCCAATATCATACGCCCAGCCATCACCACCAAAAATCCAGATCGAACGTTTAATAAGGTAATCCGAAAGGCTGTACAAGAGCTTAGCATCCCTGTCATTGAGTTTTTCGAGCTGTTTCTTCAACTCTGAAACCCTTTTCCTCTGCTCTTCGATTGCCTCAGGCGTCGTTTGAACAGCATCGCGGAGTGCAATCATAAGATCTTTATCAAGACCCTCTTTCTCCTCTTTAATGAATCTATCAAGCATCTCCCTTGCATGCTCTGCCAGCTTATCTGATGTAAGTCTCATTCCAAAACCAAACTCAGCTGCATCCTCAAAAAGTGAGTTTGACCATGAGGGACCTCTTCCATCCTTTCTTGTGGTATATGGTGTTGTGGGAAGATTACCTCCATATATCGATGAACACCCGGTAGCATTTGCGATAATTGCCCGATCTCCAAATAGCTGGGAAACCAGCTTTACATAGGGAGTCTCACCGCAACCTGCACATGCTCCTGAAAACTCAAAGGTTGGTGGAAGAAGCTGGGAGCCAATAAGCGTGGTTCTTGGCATAATTGTTGGATCTGTATCAGGTATGCTGAGAAAGAAATCCCAATTTCTTGCCTCTTTTTCCCTCAGTGGAATCTGATGTTTCATCATAAGAGCCTTCTCTCCAGTTTTCTGTCCATTTACCTTTTTTACTCCCGGACAAATATTAGCACACTCACCACAGCCAGTACAATCCTCAGGTGCTACCTGCACAGTGTACTTCATCCCCGCAAATTTTTTGGACCTTGCATCCACAGACTTAAAACCTTCAGGGGCTTTCTCAAGATATTTTGGATCATAAAACTTTACCCTTATCGTTGCATGCGGACATATAAAGGAACACTGTGCACACTGGATACATAAATC
>QMQA01000319.1 GCA_003648845.1 Candidatus Aerophobota bacterium | reverse complement strand
TTTTCCGGTGGGTGGGGCTGTCTTTTATTCCAGAAATGGATACAGGCTCAATTTATATGAGTATAAAAAGAGAGGCAGGAACAAAACTGGAGGAGACTGATAAAACTTTTCAGAAGGCTGAGAAAATTATAAGAGAAAATGTTCCTGAACTTAAAAATATGTACACAAGTCTGGGGACAGGATCTGAAATGGCAGTCCTTATGGGTGAGGGCTCCCATGCTGGAAGTATCAGGTTGGAACTGGTGGACAGAGAAAATCGCGAAAGATCCACACAGGAAATTGAGGAGAGGTTGCGAAAACTTTTTGTCAGGCTATTACCAGAAGCTGAAGTAAAGTTTACATCCCCTGTATCCATAGGAGGACTGGGAGCTCCTACAGGTGCCAATATAGAGGTCTACGGACATGACCTTACCATGCTGCGGGAAGTATCTCACAGAATAGAGGAGGAGTTAAAAAAAATACCCGGAGTAACCGATGTTGAAAACAGTATGGGAGAGGAAGCTCGTCCCCAGATCAGCATAAGGTATAAAAGGGAAAGATTGTACGATCTCGGGCTTTCCACCTGGTATGTGTCAAACCTTGTAAAAACAGCTATTCAAGGGTCTGTAGCCTCCCGGTATAAGGAGAAAGGAAAGGAATACGATATACTTGTAAGGATGAAAGAGAAAGATAGATCAAGAATTGAAGATATAGGAAAACTGAATATACTGACTCCTGAGGGAGCATATGTTAAACTGAATGATGTAGTAGATATAGATTATACCCGGGCCCCTTTAACAATCCAGAGAAAAGACCAGCATAGGATGGCTGATATATCCTTTCGAGCAGCTGGAAGACCCTTGGGAGATGTTCTTGCTGATGTTGAGAAGAGGATTTCCAGTATCGATTTTCCTTCTGATTTTCGCTGGATGATAGGAGGAAGCGGGGAGGATATGCGAAACTCCTTGAGATGGCTGGTTTATGCCTTAATAGTTGCAATGTGTCTTGTCTATATGGTTATGGCTTCCGAGTTTGAGTCTTTAAGGGACCCTTTTATCATGTTTCTTACCATTCCTCTATCCTTAACAGGAGTGGTTTGGACGCTTTTTGTAACAGGCACAACCTTGAGTGTAATTTCTATGATTGGAGTAATAATGCTGGTGGGAATTGTAATTAATAATTCTATTGTTCTTGTTGATTATACAAATCTTTTGCGTCAGAGAGGAAAGGGCATTTATGATGCGGTAAAGGAGGCTGGAAGTATAAGATTTCGTCCGGTGGTAATGACCGCTTTAACCACTATTCTGGCTATGACTCCCTTAGCTTTAGAGATAGGACCCGGAGCAGAAAACTGGTCTCCTATGGCTCGCTCGGTGATTGGAGGACTTCTTGCTGGAACCTTTATTACCCTTCTTATAATTCCGGTAATTTACTCCCTCTTTGAGGAAAGAAAAGAGAAAAGAAAAAGGTAGCAAAAATGTATCTTTTTTTAATTGTTTATGAGGAGGTTCTTGAGGGAGAAGTAACCTCTCTTGTTGAAAGACTGAGGATTGAAAGATACATTAAGTGGGATGAGGTCAAAGGTGAATGGAAGGAAAAACATATGGGGACTCATGTCTGGCCCGGGGAGTACCATAGTATCCTTGCCATGGTGGAAGAAGGAGAGGCCACAAGGCTAAAAGAGGAGATAAGAAAACTCCGGCAAAGATTTCCTGCTGATGAGATCTGGGGCTGGATGGTCCCTTTGCAAGAGGTAATATAATTTATACCAGAAAAGTGCTTATTTTCTGTCGTTTTTCTTAGGTATGATTACCTGTCTTAATCTCTCAAAATGGGGGTCAAAGGTAACTACAGGACACTTCTCAGAAAGAGCGGTTGCGTACACAAAGGCATCAGCCATAGGGAGTTTCCATTTTAAACTTACATCCGGGGCAAGAAGTGCAAGATCTGCAGTTAGAGGAATAATTTTTGTTTCGTGAAATTTAGCTACTACTCGCAGAGCAAATTCTTCACTCAAAATCTGCTTCAGTTTTTTATAAACCTCATATGTGACTATTACAGGAGTTATTAGTTTTTCTGGCGAACGAAGATAATCGGCATACTTATCTGCCAGTTCTCCTTCTGTGAGCCATTCAATCCATCCGAAAGAATCCACAATCATATACGCTCCCCTTCCTCACGAATTTCTTTTATTTCTATTCCCTTCGCTATACCCTTTAACTCTTCCAGTGAAGGAATGGGGATTAAAGAAATAACTCCATTTTTTACTATTAACGCAAGTTTCTGGTTTTTCTTTAATTTAAGAGCCTCTCTTATTTGTTTGGGTATTACCACTTGATATTTAGGAGAAATAACGACTTCCATTTTATCCCCTTTTTGGTTATCGTTACTGAAATTATAACTTTTTAATATCGATGTCAATATTCCCCCCCGGTTTTTGACTATGAATTAAGAAAGTTTCCTTCTCAGTAGAAAGAAAGCTGGCAGGCAGGCTATCTCCATTGTAGCCCCAAACAGAATCAGCCAGCCCAGGGAAACCTCGTAAAGCAAACCCATCACCACCCCACCAAAAAGCCAGGATACCCCGTAGAGGGTGTTGAATATCCCGTAGGCAAAGCCTCTTCGCTCCAAAGGAATAAGATCAGCAAGAGCTGCCCGCATAATGGTTTCGTGAGCACCCATTACCGCACCCCACAGAAAAATGGCTATAAGTGCAAGGCTGAAGTTTTTTGAGAATACAAGAGGGGGAATACAAACTGTCAGGATGCGAATTATTGCAAGTGATGCCAGTCCTCTTTTATCGTATATTTTACCAATAGCAAGAGCCATCAAAGCATCCACTCCCATTGCAACAGCATAAAGCA
>QMQA01000318.1 GCA_003648845.1 Candidatus Aerophobota bacterium | reverse complement strand
GAGGATCACCGCAGCCAAACAGAAAATAGATGAGTTAAGGGGCTTTCTTTGAAATAGAAAAACTGGAGAAAAGAATTGCCGACCTGGAAGAACTCATCGCCAGTCCCGGGTTCTGGCAAAAAGAGGAGAATGTAAAGATAATACAAAACTTATCCTCCCTTAAGGAAAAAAAGGAGGAGTGGGAAAAAATTATAAGTTTATATGAAGAGGTTTTGACTCTGAAAGAACTTCTGGAGGAGGAAAAGGACCCCCAGATGGAGAGAGAGTTGAGAAAAAAATTCTCTCTTCTTGAAAAAAAGCTGGAGGACCTTCACATCCGCTCTTTGCTAAACAGACCCGAGGATAAAGCTAATGCTATTTTATCCATTCATTCTGGTGCAGGGGGAACAGATTCCTGCGATTGGGCTCAAATTCTTCTACGGATGTATACAAACTGGGCTAATAATAAAGGCTACAATGTTAGATTGGTTGACCTGACATCAGCCGAGGAAGCAGGAATAAAAAGTGCAACTTTACTTGTAGAGGGAGAGTTTGCTTACGGATATCTCAAGGAAGAGGCTGGTATTCACCGTCTGATTAGAATCTCACCCTTTGATGCATCAAGCCGGCGCCATACTTCTTTTGCCGCCGTAGATGTCATACCTGAGGTGGAAGAGAAAGAGGTTCAGATAAAAGAGGAGGATTTAAAAATAGAAACTTTCCGCGCTGGAGGACCGGGAGGCCAGCATGTCAATGTTACCGACTCAGCAGTTAGAATTACCCATCTTCCCACAGGGATAATTGTCCAGTGTCAGGATCAAAGATCTCAACACAAAAATAAAGCAATGGCTCTGAGAATTTTAAAATCACGTCTGCACAATCTCAAAGAAATTGAAAAAAAGAAAGAATTGAAAAAAAGACACAGGGAAAAGATGCGAATTGAATGGGGGTCTCAGGCAAGGTCCTATGTTTTTCATCCTTATAAAATGGTTAAGGATCACCGAACACAACTTGAGGTTTCCGATGTAGAATCGGTCCTTAACGGTGAAATTGACCGGTTCATAATAGCCTCCTTAAAACAAAAAAGCGGGCAATAATGGAGGAAGGCATGCAAGATCATTACATAGGAATAGACCGCAGGGCAAGAAGAGCCTATGGGTTTGACGAAGTAGCTCTTGTTCCCGGAGATGAAACTATTGATCCTCAGGATGTTGATATTAGCTGGCAAGTGGGAGAAATTTCTTTTAAGATACCCATATTAGCCGCAGCAATGGATGGAGTGGTTGATGTTAACTTTGCTATTGAGATGGGAAAACTGGGAGGCCTTGCCGTGCTTAATCTGGGAGGAATTCAGACTCGTTATGAGAATCCACAGAAGGTAATCGAAGAGATAATTCATTCCTCACCTAAGGAAGCGGTTGAGATAATCCAGAAAATTTATAAAGAACCCATTAAAGAAGAGTTAATCGAAAAAAGAATATCACAGATAAAAAAGGCAGGTGTTCCAGCAGCTGTCTCCTGTATTCCTCAGCAGGCGAAGGATTTTGGACCAATTGCTCAAGAAGCCGGAGCTGACATTTTCATAGTTCAGGCAACAGTTGCAACGGCCAGGTACATTTCTTCAAGTCGTAAAGCACTTGAGTTTAAAAGTTTCTGCGAGCAAATGTCTATTCCGGTTATTGCCGGAAACTGTGTCACCTATAAAGCCGCCTATCAACTTATGGAAACAGGAATAGATGCAATTCTGGTAGGGGTTGGTCCTGGTGCAGCCTGCACCACAAGGGAAGTTCTGGGGGTGGGTGTACCCCAGGTAACAGCTACCATAGATGTAGCAGCTGCCAGAGATGATTATTATAAGCGCTCCGGACGCTATATATCCATAATTACCGATGGAGGGATGAGAACAGGGGGAGATATATGTAAAGCCCTTGCTTCAGGAGCAGATGCGGTAATGATTGGCTCAGCTTTTGCCAGAGCAAAAGAGGCACCAGGGAAAGGATACCACTGGGGAATGGCTACCTCTGATGAAAACCTTCCACGCGGAGCAAGAGTATGGGTTGGGACAACTGGAACTCTAAAAGAAATACTATACGGACCGGCCCGCCTGGATGACGGGTCGCAAAATTTGGCCTGGGCTATAAAAATGAGCATGAGTTACTGTGGAGCTTTTAACATAAGACAGATGCATAAGGTAGAAATGGTAATTGCTCCCGCTATTAAAAGCGAAGGGAAATTCTTTCAGGAAATTCAACGAATAACCAGGACAAAATAATTATCTTAAGCCAGCTCAACTTTTCCCGATTTCAAACAGGATGTACAAATATAAGTTCTAATAAAGCTACCTTTGACTTTAATTCTCTTTCTCTGGAGATTAGGTAGCCATCTTCTCTTGGTTCTGCGTCCGGATTTACTTACCCTGTGACCAACAGAAGGACCTTTACCACATAAATAACATTTACGAGCCATTAAGAAACTCCTCTTTCGGATTTGCTTTGTTTAAAAATTAGCACAATTTTATCAAATGGCAAGAGAGGTAAGCCCGGCTTTCCAAAAATTTCAGGAGAAAGACAACACTATAAAATACTGTCTAAAAAGACCTTTTAAATCATTTATATGCAAAAAAATCTATGGAAAAAGAGACTATCAGATACCTAAAAGGTAGAAAAGTCACTTTTATCAGTATCCTGGTAAATACTTGCTTCATTTTCCTTAAACTATTTGCAGGTATTTTCGGTCGAAGCTCAGCAATAATAGCTGATGCCATACATTCTCTTTCTGACCTTGCCACAGACATTGTCGTAATACTGGGACTGAAGTACAGCACAAAGGCAAGCGATGAAAATCATCCTTATGGGCATGAAAAAATAG
>QMQA01000317.1 GCA_003648845.1 Candidatus Aerophobota bacterium | reverse complement strand
GATATAGCTTTTTCAGAAGGGTTACTCAGATTCCTTTCGGTGAGAGTATTTCGAGGTATTATTTCAGATTCAATGTTCTGGACAGGCCAGGAATGCTTGCTAAAATAGCAGGAGTGCTTGGGAAGAATAACATAAGTATAGCCTCTGTGATCCAGAAAGAAAGTGATGAAGTGGGGGAGTATGTTCCCCTTGTGTTGATGACACACACTGCAAAGGAAAGAGATGTTCAGAAAGCAATATCAGAGATAGATAGGTTTCCAGAAATAAAAGAAAGAAGCATTATAATAAGGGTGGTTTAGATTATTTACACTCAATTGATTTCTCTTCCAACTTTTTAGCTTTAAAGAGGGAGGTGTAAAATGCTAATCAAAAGAAAAATTAAATATGGAATGGTGGGTGGAGGACCTGGAGCTTTTATCGGAGCGGTGCATAGAATGGCGGCCAGACTCGACGGCCTGGCAGAACTCGTGGCAGGGGCTTTTTCTTCCTCCCCTGAAAGATCAAAACAGATGGGTGAGGAATTGTTACTCGATCCTTCCAGGGTTTATGGTTCATACGAGGAAATGGTTGAAAAGGAAAGTAAACTTCCAGAAGGTGAGAGAATTGATTTTGTATCGATTGTAACACCAAATCACATGCATTTTCCGATTGCAAAAGCATTTATAGAAGCAGGATTTAATGTTGTTTGTGATAAACCCATGACAAATACAGTGGAAGAGGCTGAGGAGCTATGTAAGCTGGTAAAAAAGCACGGTATCGTTTTTGCTCTGACCCATAACTATACCGGGTATCCAATGGTGAAACAGGCGAGAGCACTTGTAAGGAAGGGTGTGCTTGGAGAGGTAAGAAAAATTGTTGTTGAATATCCACAGGGTTGGCTTGCCACTCTGCTTGAAAGCACGGGCATGAAACAGGCAGTATGGCGAACTGATCCGTCAAAAGCAGGTGTATCATCATGCATAGGTGATATAGGATCACATGCTGAGAATCTTGCAAGATATATTACCGGATTAGAAATGGAAGAGATCTGTGCAGATCTTACTACCTTTGTGCCTGGAAGGAAACTTGAGGATGATGGAAATATCCTTGTACATTACAAAGGAGGAGCCAGAGGTATTCTCTATGCATCTCAGGTTTCGGTTGGAGAGGAGAATAATCTAAGGATCAGGGTATACGGAACTGAGGCATCACTGGAATGGCATCAGGAGAATCCCAACTACCTCCAGGTAAGATACAATGATAAGCCCGAGCAGGTTTATAAGAGGGGAAATGGATATCTTGAGCCGGAGGCACAGGCATTTGTTAGAATACCACCGGGGCATCCAGAGGCTTTCATTGAGGCTTTTGCAAATATATACAGGAGTGCAATCAGGACGATTGCTGCCAGGCTTGCTGGTGAAAAGCCCACTGAGATAGATCTTGATTTTCCAACAGTTCAGGATGGTGCAATAGGGGTTTACTTCATCCATAAGGCTGTTGAAAGCGGCAAAAAGAGATGCTGGGTAAATGTGGAGTACACCCCACCGTGCTAACTTTTTAGCCGGTATTATTGTTTTTGAAATTGTTTTCTTACAAACAGATTTGATTTGTGAGTTGGCTATCTATTTGATGGGGAAACCAACTGAATTGTTTCATTAAGAAAGTTAATTTAAAATGGGAGGATGAGATGTTTTCGGAAAAGAAAGTTGTCGCCGTTGCAGGTGCTTCTTCGGGAATTGGAAGAGCAATAGTACTTCGGCTTACAGATAGAGGTTATCCCGTTTCATTCTGTGCCAGAAGATTCGAGCTTATTGAGGAGATGGAATCTATCATCAGGCGTAAGGGGGGAAAAGCTCTTGGGCTGAGAGCTGATATGACCGATTGGGAACAGGCAAAGAGTTTTGTTGAACGTACTATTGATAAGTTTGGCAGGATTGATGTAATGATTAACAATGTTGGAGCGGGGATAAAATATGCAGATTTTGATGATCTTAGCATTGAGGAGATTGACGAGGGGATCAAAGTGAATCTAATGTCTGTTCTCTACGGATGTAGAGCGGTCATACCCTATATGAAGAAGCAGAAAGGTGGATATATTATAAATACCTCTTCAATCCTCGGAAAGAGATCGAGATCTAGGCTTGCCGTTTACACTGCAGGAAAACATGGTGTTGAGGGCTTCTCCAGGTCACTTTACAATGAGGTAAAAAAATATGGGATAAAGGTCAGTATTCTTGGGCCAGCAATGATAAACACGGAATGGGCTGCGAAAACAGGTATAAAGCTTCCATTTTCCAAGGGAAGAATGCTGGAACCAGAGGATATTGCCACCATTATCGAGTTTTTAATAAGTACCCCTGAATACTATACTGTATGGAGTATTGATCTGATGGCATTGGATCAGACGATTGATCCTCTCTAATGGCATTTCGAAAATCTGGATATTTTTGATACTGGAGATTACCTTTTATAACCGAATTTTCTCAGCAGTGATTTTCTTTCCTCAATGTCCTTATCTGTCTCCACACCTTTTGGAGAAAATCCGTCGACAATTCCAGCTATTGCTCTTCCCTGTTCCGTTTCAAAAACTATAACCTCAACGGGATTTGCCGTGGCACACAGGATATTTAATACCTCTCTTACCTCTTTCAATGATGGAAGTATGTTGATTGGGAAACCCTCCTTTATATAGATTACAAAGCAATGACCGGCACCTATTTTTTGTGCAGCATTAACTGCAAGGTTGATCAGTTCTTCATCGTTACCCTCTTTTCTCACGAGGCATGGTCCGGAAGCTTCATTAAATGCTAGGCCAAACTTAATGTTCCCCGAAGTATTAACTATTGCCTCGTAAATGTCTTCAACGGT
>QMQA01000316.1 GCA_003648845.1 Candidatus Aerophobota bacterium | reverse complement strand
TGATAGAACTTAAGGAGAAAATGTCCCAAAACTCCTGAGTTTAAAAATAGGAAGATTCACACACCAAGTAAAATCGCCAAAACGCAGAGGTTTCAGAGAGATATTAGGTATAAACTAACCATATACCTAATATCCTAACTAAACATATTATACGGGAGGTAAAAAGATGAAAAGGAGAATTTCAAACTGCAAACGAAGTTACTTCAAGCCAAAGATGACTGGTAAAAAAGAAAAGTTTACAAAACTTTTTACCTTTGCCCTTTTTTCATTGATAGTGGGGATTTTTCTTTTTCCATCAGATTGCAGCAAGGCAAATGAGATGTTTGATCTGGGTGAGGTTGTGATTACTGCCACTAAAGTTCCGCAACTTTTGAAAGATGTCCCGGGTTCTGTAACTGTTATAACATCCGAGGAAATTGAATCCTCCAAAGCTAAAAATGTAGGAGAGTTATTAGACAAGGTAGCGGGAATAGAGGTTAGAGGCTATGGGTATAATGGGGTGAGTACAATTATCCTGAGAGGAAGTTCAGCTGATCAAGTTCTGGTAATGGTTGATAGTCGGCCTGTAAATTTAGCTTCTTCAGGAGACATTGATCTTTCAGGGTTTCCCTTGAGTAATGTAGAAAGAATTGAGATTGTAAGAGGGCCTTTCTCTGCTTTATACGGACCAGGAGCTCTGGGAGGTGTGGTAAATATAATTACTAAGAGTCCTCCTGAAACTGGTGCAACCCGGGCCAGCTTATCTTATGGGAGCTTCAATACGAGCGTTTTTAATCTTATTTAGTGACGAGATAAGGAAAGGTTTGGTTATCTTTTTACTGCTGAAAAAGGTTATTCTGATGGAAATCGTGAAAATAGCTGGAAGGATTATTTTGCTTTGAGCGGAAAACTGGTTTGGTCTCCTTCTCTGGTTTTTTCTGGAGGGTACTTTAAGGACAAGAAAGGAACACCAGGGTCTCTTACCTGGCCAACACCTGATGCTACCCAGGAAGATGATAAGAGCTGGTTTGACCTTACCTGCAACTGGAACTGGAGAGGTTCTGATTTTTTTCTCAAGAGTTTTTTAAGCCAGGATAAGATTGTATATGAGAATCCAGATTTGGCCCAGAAGGATACAACAGAGAATAAAACTTATGGAGTTAGTTTCCACCATGCTATACCTTTTGGATCAAGACACAATTTTATATGGGGAGTTGACTGGAGAGAAGATGAAGTGGACGTAAGATCAGCTGATGGAACTTCCAGGATCGGAGGAAAAAGAAAAACAAACTCAAGTGCTTTATATCTGCAGGATGAGGTAAGTCTTTTTCCCGATTCTATGCTGGTTTTGGGAGCAAGATATGATAATCATTCAGTTTATGGGTCCCAGCTGAGCCCAAGAGTTAGTTTTCTTTATCACTTAGGAGAGTTCACCTCTATCAGATCCTCCTGGGGTAGGGCTTTCAGGCCACCTACGATTGACGACCTTTACTGGCAGGAGGATTGGGGTGGAGGAATGGGACTTTTTGGGAATCCTGATCTTGTTCCGGAAAAATCATCAGAGTATGAGGTGGGGATTGAACATATATTTACCCCCGAAGTATTAGGAAGGATAACCTTTTTCTCCTCCTACATAGACGATCTTATAAGCTGGGTTGAGGTATCTCCCTGGAGATGGGAAGCCCAAAATGTAGATAAGGCATCAATAAAAGGTTTGGAAGGAGAGATAAGGTGGAAACCCTTGAAAAAGCTCTCTCTATCTCTTAATTATACCTATCTTGAGGCAAGGGATGAGAAAGAATTTAAGGGAAATTTCCTGCCCTATCGCCCTCAAAATAAGCTTTTCCTGGCTTTGGATTATAAGATGAGGCATAACTTTCAAATTCACCTTGAAGGTGAGATAGTAGGTGAAAGGTACGCTGACAGAGAGAATACAGAAAAACTTCCACCTTACAGTCTCCTTGGAATGAGGTTATCGTTTAAGCCAAGTAGAAAATATGAGATTTTTATTAAAGGAGATAATCTTCTTGATGAAGAGTATGAGGATGTGAAGGGTTATCCTATGCCGGGTAGAGTAATAAAAGGAGGAGTTGAAATTACTCTTTAAAATTCAGGCAAGGAGGTATGCTTTGCTAAGGTTTCTTTTAAAAGGTGGACCCATAATGTGGCCAATTCTGGCCTTATCGGTTGTCTGTTTGAGTATAATTATGGACAGGTTTTACAGTTTTTATAGAGCGAGGTTAAATATCTCTCAGTTTTTATCTGAAATTAAGAGCTGTCTTGAGAGGAAGAAAAATGAGAAGGCTCTTTTTATTTGCAGGAAAAACAAAAGCCCAATAGCCAGGATCTGTGCCTTTGTTATTGAGAACTATAAGCTTCCCCGCAAAAGAAAAGAAGAGCTTTTTTCTCAGTTTATTTCAATGGAAATTAGAAAGTTGGGTAAAAATCTAAGGTTTCTGGGAATAATCGGACACGTGTCGCCCCTTCTGGGGTTATTTGGAACGGTTGTAGGGATGATAAAGGCTTTTATGGTAGTGGAAAATTCAGAAGGAGCTGTTAATCCAGGGGCCTTAGCTGGAGGAATCTGGGAGGCTCTTCTTACCACAGCAGCAGGACTTGCAGTAGCTATCCCTGCCTTAATAGTTTATCATTATCTGGAAGGAAAGCTGGAAGATATTTCTTTGCAGATGAGTAATGTGGCCTTTCAGACAGAAAAGTTTTTGAGGGAGGTGAAAAATGAAAAAATTTGTTCGGAAAAAAATTCCTTTATCCTTGGAAATGGCTCCTCTTGTTGATATTATTCTTCTACTTCTCGTTTTCTTTCTTCTCACAACATCCCTTGGTTTGCAAAAGGTAGCGCAGCTTGATC
>QMQA01000315.1 GCA_003648845.1 Candidatus Aerophobota bacterium | reverse complement strand
GGTTCTATCAGAGTTTGCCTCGTGATTTAAGACAGATAGTGCAGGATGGAGCTGAAACGTCAGGTTTAGTTCATCGAGGGATGAAGATTTTGACTAATGCATTAGGTGTAGATGAACTGAGAAAACATGGTATGGAGGTCTATTCTCCAACTGATGAAGAACTTCAACTGTTTAAAGATGCTTGTCAGCAGCCTGTAATTGATTGGATTAAAAGTCAGATAGGTCCAGAGTTAGTGGACGAATTTCTGCAGGCAATTGAGGATGCAGAGGAGAAATTGGCGGTAGAATAATCTGGTGATCTCCTGACTGATAGGAAAAAAAGCTATATAAAGGGGATAGCTTGTAAAGCAGATAAGGATTATAAGCTGAGTCTGCTTTAAGGAAGCTATCCCCAAAAGGGGAAGTCTGGGAATATAAAAATAAGCTTTTTGGCTGACGTTGAAAGTTTTTAAAAAAGAGGTGATGGATTTTGATTAAGCGGATTATTACTGTGTTAGGTTTTATTGATAGAACTGTTACCAGGTGGGCTATGAGGTTTTTAGCCTGTTTGATGGGCGGAATGACAACAGCTATTGTATTGGCTATTATTTCTCGATTTATTGTTAAAGTGTCTATGCCCTGGACTGAAGAGGTAGCCAGGTACTTAATGATCTGGGCAGCATTTATTGGAGGAAGTTTGGGGCTCAAAAGAGGAGTTCATGTTGGAATTGTCTTTGTTGTGAACAGAATTCCTTGGAACTTAAGAAGATGGGTGAGTCTCGTTGCCAAATTAAGTGTTCTGTTTTTCTTTATAGTGGTTATCTTAGAGGGTTTTCGCATGACTATGTTTGTATCTACCCAGTTATCGCCTGTATTAAGAATTTCCATGGCTTGGGTATATTCGGCACTTCCTGTAGGAGGAATACTACTTTTATTTTACACTGTCCAACCTTTGTTTGAAGATTTAAAGAATTTTTTCGGTAAGTAGTGGTTGGGGTATGAAATTCTGTTTTTAAAATGAGGTAAGAAGAGGGGGAATGGAAATGATTATTTTAATAGTAGTAGTTTTTGCTATCACTGCACTAATAGGGATACCTATTGCTTTTTGTATGGGCTTAGTTTCGCTTGCAAGCTTGCTGGCAGAAGGGAGGATATTTTTTCTCAAATTAATAGCACAAAAAATGATAACAGGAATAGACAAATTTCCCTTAATGGCTATTCCTCTTTTTATCCTTGCAGGGAACATTATGACTGGAGGTGGATTAACAAGGAGTTTGATTAAATTTGCTAATTTTCTTGTAGGTCATATTAGTGGAGGATTAGCCCATGTTAATATAGTTTCCAGCATCTTTTTTGCAGGAATAACAGGTGTTGCTGTTGCTGATTCCTCTGTTCTTGGGTCAATATTTGTGCCAGCGATGAAAAAAGAAGGTTATGATGTAGACTTTAGTGCGGCAGTTACAGCAAGTTCTTCTATCATTGGTCCTATTATCCCCCCCAGCGTCCCATTTGTACTGTATGGCTGTACTGTGAGAGTGTCAATTGCTGGTCTTCTCTTGGCAGGAATGCTTACCGGTATTTTACTTGGTTTGGCTTTAATGGTAGTGTCTTATTTTATATCCAAGAAGAGGAATTATCCTGTGACAAAAGCTCCTATTTCTTTAAGGGAATTTGTCATTAGCTTTAAAGATACTGCCTTAGCATTGGTTATGCCTTTGATAATTTTGGGAGGTCTCCTTAGTGGTGTATTCACTCCCACAGAAGCTGCAGGTGTGGCGGTAGTATATGCTCTCATAATTTCACTTTTTGTTCTTCGCACTCTTAAATTTTCTGATCTTCCCCCAGTTTTTATTAATAGTGGAATAACTGCTTCTATTGTTTTGATGTTAATTAGCACAGCTAATATTTTTGGGACAATCTTAGCTACTCAGCAAATACCCCAAAGGATTGCTCAACTCATGCTTTCTGTGACTACTAATCCCTGGATGATGCTACTATTAGTTAATATTTTTTTGCTAGTAGCTGGTATGTTCATGGCAGAATCTCCTAATATAATCCTTCTGGGACCCATTTTGGCTCCTGTGGTTACCGGTTTAGGAATTCATTCTCTTCATTTTGGGCTTGTGATGGTGCTTAATTTAACCATTGGATTAATAACTCCTCCTCTTGGAGCATGTTTATTCATCCTCTGTGGTATAAGTAAACTTACGCTGGAAGAATTGACAAAAGCTATATTGCCCTTTCTGGTTACGGAAATTGCTGTTCTTTTTTTATGCACTTATGTGCCAGCTATTCCAATGTTTTTGCCAAAACTTCTTGGCTTTGCATAGGGTTCTGGTGCGAGAGTTTTGGTGTAAATTGGGTCATTATCTAAAATAAGATTATCAAGTGAGGAGGGTGATAGAGTGGAAAAAGGTATGATTTTTAGGCCGGAAGAGGAGATGAAGAATATTCAATGGAAAAAGTCTGTTAAAGGGAGTCCCGGAGTTTGGATTCAAGATTTTGTAACGAATAAGGAAAATACCCAGGTAACGGTTCGTTACGTAAAAGTAGAACCCAATGGAGAAATTATACCTCATACTCATGATGTATTGGAAGTATTTTATATAGTTGAGGGCAAAGGGGAACTTTTAATGGGTGATAAAAGGCTGGTCTGTTCTAAAGGAAGCTGTTTGGTTACCCCTGCAGGGGTAAGACATGGTCTAAAAAATATGCAGGATATTCCTATACTCCTTTTCTGTGTTTTTACTCCACCACTATCAGAGTGAGATTTTTGTTTTTTGAAAGTAGGTAAGCGCGAAATAACTAATAATTTAATTGCGAGAGGTAAAAATGTCAATACTTATTACAGGTGGAACAGGTTCATTAGGT
>QMQA01000314.1 GCA_003648845.1 Candidatus Aerophobota bacterium | reverse complement strand
TGCATACAGATCTTTCTGTACGGGAGGTGGTACTCTTTCTCAAGCTTTTTTCTTAAATAATTGGCATTTATAACGGCGTTTATACTTGCCCTCTTTAATCCATCCGGCCCCATTGTGAGGATATAACAGTAAGCCTTTACACATACGAGAAAATTTCCATAAAAACTGCTCACCCTTCCAATTGTTTTCGGAATGTTGTAATTCAGATAGTAGAAATCACCCCTTCTCTCCACAACTGGAATGGGAAGATAATCAGCCAGCCTCTGACAAACCGCAACAGGCCCTGAGCCCGGTCCGCCTCCACCATGAGGAGCTGAAAATGTCTTGTGCAGATTCAGATGAACCACATCTACCCCGAGGTCTCCAAATTTTGTAATCCCCATTAATGCATTGAGGTTTGCGCCATCGCAGTACACGAATCCACCCTTTTCATGCACAATCTTCGCAATCTCAACGATGTCAGTTTCAAAAAGTCCAAGAGTATTTGGATTGGTGAGCATTATGGCTGCTACCGATTCATCCATTAAGGACTTAATGGTATCTTTTTTAATCGTCCCATCCTTACCGGATTTAAACTCAACTACTCTGAACCCACACATACTTGCACTTGCAGGATTTGTTCCGTGGGCCGTATCAGGAACAAGTATCTTCATACGAACCTCATTTCTGGTTTTAAAATACTCCTTTATCATTCTGAGGCCTGTATATTCTCCGTGCGCACCTGCCGCCGGCTGTAGAGTAACCTTATGGAGTCCTGTTATATCGGCAAGAAACCGCTCAAGTTCAAACATCAACCTTAAAGCGCCCTGAACCTGTTCCTCCGGTTGAAGAGGATGGATAAAAGAGAATCCGGAAAAAGCAGAAATTCTTTCATTAACCTTTGAATTGTACTTCATGGTACAGGAACCGAGGGGATACATATTGCTGTCAATCCCAAAGTTCCGCTGGGAAAGCCTGGTATAATGTCTTATTACTTCAACCTCGCTTACCTCTGGGAAACCATCAATCGGTTCTCTAAGGAGCTTCGAAGGTATGCCCAATCTGTTTTGTGCATCCTCCGGTATATCCAAAGGAGGAAGGGAAACCCCTCTCCTGCCCTTTTTACCTTTTTCAAATATGAGAGGTTCTTCTTTAAATTGCGTGGAGTTGATATTATTGCGCATAAGGCTACCCATCCATACTGACTATTCTTGGATCAATTTCCTGAATCCCTCGACAAGCTTCTCAATATCCTCCAGCGTACTCATTTCTGTAACAGTTATGAGGATGGAGTTTGATAATTCACTATAGTATCTTGCAAGAGATATCCCACCAATCACTCCTCTCTCAGCAAGTTGTTTTAACAATTTTTCGGGATTTTCTTCTATCTCTATCACGAACTCATTAAATGTTGAATTACCAAACTTTAATCTGACCCCAGGTATAGCCAATAACATTCTCTTTGTATATTCGGATTTTAAATGGTTAATTTTTGAGATATTAAAAAATCCTTCTTTTCCCAGAGACGAGAGATAAACGGCGGCAGCAAGTGCACATAACCCCTCATTTGAGCATATGTTGGATGCGGCTTTGGCCCTTCTTATATGCTGTTCTCTCGCAGTGAGGGTTAGTACATAGGCTCTCTTGCCATTCACGTCGGTCGTTTCGCCGACAAGCCTGCCGGGAAGATTCCTCAGATAATCCAACCTGCACCCGAGTAGCCCCAGATTGGGGCCTCCAAATCCAGGAGGAATGCCCAGGCTCTGTCCCTCTCCTCCCACTATGTCTGCACCAAACTCTCCGGGTGGCCTTATAAGCCCATAGGCAAGAGCCTCTGTAAATACCACTATAAGAAGCGCACCGTATTTGTGCACTACCTCCGCAAAATCTCTTATTTTTTCTATAATACCAAAAAAGTTTGGCGACTGGATCACCACACATGCTGTGCTATCATCAATTGCCTCTTCCAGGGCCTCAATGGAGGTTGATCCATCTGACAACTCAAACTCTATCTCCACAAACGATCCGCCACGACCTCCTACATACGTTTCTATTACCTGTCTGTAATGTGGATGCACAGCCCTCGATGCAATAATCCTGCTCTTTCCTGTATGACGAAAAGCCATCAAAACAGCTTCTGCAGCCGCAGATGCTCCGTCATACATCGATGCATTGCAGACATCCATTCCGGTGAGCATGCATATATAGGTCTGAAACTCAAATATTGCCTGAAGTGTACCCTGGCTTATCTCCGGTTGATACGGTGTATAGGAGGTGTAAAACTCGGATCTGGACAGGACCGCAGATACAACAGAAGGAATAAAATGATGGTACGAACCCCCTCCGATAAATGAAGATACCTTTTGAAGATTATTATTTCTTTCTGATAACTCCATTGTATGCCTGAGCAATTCAACCTCAGAAAGGGACGCTGGGAGATCAAGGCTTTTTTTCAGAAGATAGGGGATGTATGAAAATAACTCTTCTTCACTCTCGACCCCAATTACTTCAAGCATTTCAGCAATATCTTCATCTGTGTTCGGTATGTAATGCATTTTCCTAACCCATAACAAAACTATCGGTTCTTCAAATCAGATATGATCTTTACTCACTTTCCTCAAGTATCTTCCTAACATAGGATTCATAGTCCCCGCTGCTCATCAATTCACCGGCTTCTGATTTATCTTTAATTTTCATTACTATCATCCATCCTTTTTCATAGGGAGATTGGTTGATAAACTCAGGATGATCAGACAGATCTCCATTAATTTCCAGAACTTCTCCACTTAAGGGAGCATAAACATCTGAGGCAGCTTTAACAGACTCAATAACCCCGAACTCCCCTCCCTTTGAAAGCTCTGTTCCAATTCCCGG
>QMQA01000313.1 GCA_003648845.1 Candidatus Aerophobota bacterium | reverse complement strand
TCTATAATGTGAAAGGAGAGCTGTAATGAAGCTAAAACTCCTGGCTCTTGGATTAATAATATTGATAATTCCAGCTTTAGGTTTTGGTCAGTATCTTGGTACTTTCCACGATGTCAGATTCAAAATGGAGGATATAAGATCGATTATCCTTGATGATTTTGAGAACAATGATAGAAACTGGCAGGTATCTGCATCGAGATTCACAGCGGAGGGATTTCCCCAGATAAAATTTGGAGTTGAGGGAGTGCCAATCGCTCTTCAGGGTGCATACCAGGAGGGTGAAAATAAGTATGTGATGGGAGTGAGAACGGCTTTTACCAGAAAAGGCTATAATAGGGTGTGGATATATCCGGAGGAAGAGATTGTTATACCTGGAAGACTCAAGAAGATAGATGTGTGGGTATGGGGAGCTAACTATAACTATTTTCTTGAGATCCATCTGAGGGATTATACAGGTGTTGTCCATAAATTACCGATGGGGAGTTTGAAGTTTATCGGGTGGAGAAATCTAAGTGTGGAGATTCCCTCATATATACCACAGTATATAAGGTATCTTCCGATGGAGAAACCCCTGACGTTTGTACGATTTGTAATATGGACTGCTCCAACGGAGCGGGTGGATGATTTTTATATATATTTTGATCATTTGAAAATTTTGACAGATGTATATAGAGAAAGATTTGATGGAGACATTTTAGCTGATAAAACAAAGGACATTTGGAGTTCTCAATAAAAAGGAGAAGGGCTAAATGAGAAGAATGGCATTTATAATATCATTAACAATAATTATGTTTGTGGGTGCAGGGATTGGTGTAGCCCAGGAACAGGACCTCGAAAACCTGCAGGTAGGGATCACCACAGCAACACAGTTGCTGGTTGATGTGCCTGTAACTCATTTCGAGGATGCGGATTCCTGGGTAGTTGATATGCCTATAGATCAGGGTATTGTAATAGCTATGAGACGTGAGGGACGTCCTCTTGAGGTGCCAGAAGTGGATCCGAATGATGGAACGACAAATAAATATGTACTTGGCGTTAAGGTTATGTTTAATCAGAGAGGTTATGCTGCATTTTCGATTAGGCCTCCAAAGCCGATTAAAATCCCGGGCATAACCAAAGCTTTAAGTGTATGGGTTGTGGGTAGAAGCTTTCGGCACAGGCTTTATGCACATGTGCTTGATTATAAAGGAAGGGAAATGGTTCTTGATATGGGGCTGCTTGATTTTGCTGGTTGGAAAAAGATAAATATTGCAATTCCTACCTCTATCGAACAGGAGAACTATCATAATATGGAGTGGAGGGGCATCAGTTTTGCAGGGTTTACAATAGTATGTAACCCGGAGGATACATACGGAGATTATTATGTCTATTTTGATGAGTTAAGGGCCGTTACTGATATCTATATAGAAGAGCATAGGGATGAAGATGATATGCAGGATGGCTGGTAATTTAGCCATTCCTGAGTTATAATATTAATTAAGACATACCAATAACTATCGTTATAATCTCTATTCAATTTTATGAATAGAGATTATTTTTATATGGAGAGGTGAATGTTAGTATAACGGAGAATGATCTTTAGATGGATGATGTTAATATAGTAAAATCTGAATTAGAGGAAAAGTTAAAGGCCCTATCCCAGCTCGAGGGTGTATATAGAACCACATCTGATCCCGCTCAGAAAAAAAGGGTAGCAAAGGAAATCCAAAAGGTTAAAAGGGTTATTTCGGTTTTAGAGGAGTCTCTTCGTATTGCAGGGCATAGTTTAGGTAAGATGGGTAAAAAAGATGGAGAGAGAGATTATAAACCGGGTCTTCTAGCTAGAATTCCTGTTGTGAACTACAGGGAAGATTTAAAGGATAGAGAGATAGATGTTATTACCTCTTATATGCGGTTTTTTGAAAACGAGTGTCTTCCCATGCTGAGTGAATATTATATTAAACTGGACTATAATCATTCTTTGACCAGAGATACTTTTTATCCCAGATTTATGGAGATCAAGAAAATACTGGAAGAATACGATTATGAACTTGATATCTTTACTAGAGAGGAATATCATAATATTGCTTTTTATAAAGATAAATCTGTTCTGCTGAAGATAAAATATAGGCTCATGACAGCACTATCGGAATACTTCAGAGATCTTTCCAGATTTCTAAAACTTCTTATTGATGATATGAATGTTGATGGAACTGTAGTTTTAAATCCAGATGAAGTCATAGAAATAAGCCCTTATATAGAATACAGGCATTTTGATAAATATTTTGTAAGGGATGTAATAGAGGAAATATTCATCTTTTGTGAGGAATTCCTCGGGTATCTACGAGTTCCTCTCTCAAAGTAAAATAGTTTTTCAAGAGCAGCATTGTACATTAAACGATAAAAGAGTGAGGTAAAGATGGCGAATATGCAAAGAGGAGAAGAAAGGGAGAATAAAATTGGTGAAAACTCTTATTTCAGTGGAAAGTTTGCAGTTAGAGGCACTATTAGAATCGATGGAAGGTTTGAAGGTGAAGCTCTAATTGTTGATAAGGTAATTATTGGTCCAAAGGGCAAAGTTAAGACAAATATAATAGCCTCAAGTGTGGTAATAGAGGGTGTATTGATAGGGAACATCCAGGCTTCCAATCGTGTATTGCTGCTTCCAACAAGTAGAATTCTTGGTGATATTCAAACACCTGAGCTTATAATTCAGAATGGTACAATACTTGAGGGCAGATGCACAATTATGCATCCTTCTGAACAGGATGCAAAGAATCTCATTCTCTCCCTGTATGAGGAAGGGCATCCCGATAGGGTGGCAACTGGACAGGAAAGAAAAGAAGCGTGAAGCATTTCCAGATAGATTATTGGA
>QMQA01000312.1 GCA_003648845.1 Candidatus Aerophobota bacterium | reverse complement strand
TCGCCCAGGAGAGCACAAGGACCAAAACATAACCTATGCTTATCATAGGATATGCATAGCTTAAATCCACTCTGGACAAAGCCGCCAGCCAGAAAATTGTACTTATTAAATATAAAAAAATACCCAGCAAAACAAAAACTTCTGTTAACATGGACCATAAGGTAGGAAATAGAGTAGAAAACCTTAGAGAAATAGATCCTAACCTCACCATACCCTGTTTCATAGAAATCTGTCCCCCTACTCCCAATAGTATGCTTGTAAGAATTAAAAATAGTGGTCTCATTATTCACACTCCCTTTCTCAAATTTTTCTCTTTCTTATCTTTCTCCAGAATCTGAAAAGCTCTAAAAATGCTCTCAAAACAACCGCTATATTGTTTCCTGTTTGTTTTCCCTCCCTTCTGGGAAAATGACTCACACCTATCTGTTTTATAACATACCCTTTTTTACTGGCCAGAATTAAAAATTCCGCATTTATAAAGGCACCATCTGATGTAAGCTTTATGTTATCTATCACTTTTCTTTTAAACAGCTTAAAAGCACAATCTATATCTTTAATCTTAATTCCAAAAAGAAACCTTACCAGCAGATTGTAAATTCCAGCATTGACTTTCCTCATCCAGCGATCCGCCCTCTTCATCCTGTATCCACAAGCAATATCAGCGCCTTCTTTTATCATTTCCGTTAATCTTGTTAGCTCTTTTATATCAAACTGACCATCCGCATCGGTAAAGAAAATCAAATCACCCCTTGCTGCTTCAAATCCGGTGCGAAGCGTTGCGCCATAACCTCTGTTAAATAAATGATGGATGGCTACAACCTGATCGTACTTTTGTGCCAGCTTATCAACCAATCTTCCCGTCCCGTCCCTGCTTCCATCATCAACAATTATAACCTCATAATTTTCGCAAATACCAGGAACAAATTCTATCACAGAACCCACAACTTTTTCTATATTTTTTACCTCATTATAGGCTGGAAGAATGATAGAAAGTTTTCTTTTCATTTTTCTCTGTTGGAAAGAAGAACTTTGCCATCCCTGCGGGATAAAATGTAGACGGGGGTTCCCTCAAGTCTTTTTTTTACCTTTTGATAAGCTTCAACACTCATAACACAGTAAACTCTTTCCTTAGAGGCTAAAAATGCTTTAAGGTCTTTTTCGCTATTGAGTCCCACCACAGGATGATCACAGTAGTATATAAGGCTACAATCAAAAGACATAAAATCCTCATTGCGGGCAGGATAATTCCCTATCCTCTCTCCAGGCTGAATAACAGAGGTAATTTGTTTTGCCAGAAACTTTGTGGGCTTAAAACTCTCGGTTAAGGGCAAAATATAAATTGTGAGAACCCATACCAGAAAACACATCCCTGCTACAAGCCCTGCAGGAGATAAAAAAGCTCTTTTTCTTGTAAAAAGGGCGATAAAAGAAAAAATGCCTCCTGCAAAAAGCCCAAAGACCATAAGGAGAAGGTATCCTGAAAATAAACTGTATTCCTGAGGGAAGGAAGGTTTTGCCACCATCAAAAGAGCAAGGGTAAAAACTATTAGAAGGAGAAAAAATAGTCCGAAGGATATAAAAAGTCCCCTTTTCCCTGCTACTTTCCTTTCGGCAAAATCATCCCACAACCTCCCCACGGCAAGGGCGCAGGCAGGATAAAGAGGCAGAATATAGCCGGGAAGTTTACTCTTTGCCAGAGAGAAAAATATAAAAATCACACAGAACCAAGAAATAATCAAAAAAGATTTTTTCCTCTCAATTTTTTCTTTTTTCTTTAGAAGATGAAAAAAAGAGAAGGGTAGGAAACTGCTCCAGGGGAAAAAACCTAAAAAAAGAACACCGAAATAGTAATAAACCGGTCCTGTGTGTCCTTCAAAAGGGGTTGTAAACCTTGCTACCGTTCTTAAAAGAAAAAAATTATCTATGAAAGATCTGCCGTGACGTATAATTTCTGCAATATACCAGGGTGATGCAACAAGAAGAAAAATAAGACTCATCCAGGGCAAGCTCATTTTCTTTAACTGCTTTAAATTTCTGGTTAGAAAAAGGTAAATACCGATAATCAACAAAGGGATTACCACCCCCACCGGACCCTTGGTCAGGGTTGCAACCCCCGCAAATAAAGAGGATAATAAAAAATAATACCTTTTATAAGAGGTTGCTGTGCCAAGATAGAAAAAAAGACAAGATAAAGTGATAAAAAAGCTCAAAGGAATATCAACAAGGGCAAGACGGGATTGAATTATAAACTGAAGTCTTGTAGCAAGAAAGATTGCAGAGAAAAAACCCACCCTCTTGTTAAACATAACCCTGCCAAAAAAGTAAACTGCTATAACATGTCCTATCCCAAATAGAGAAGAAGATATCCTTGTTGTAAATTCATTCCAACCAGAAAGATAATACCAAAGTGCGGTAAGCCACATATAAAGAGGAGGTTTGTCAAACCAGGCTCTGTAGTTGAAATGAAGGGTAATCCAATCTCCAGATTTTAATATCTCCTTGGCCACCTCACCGTAAATTGGCTCATCAGTCTCCCATAAACTTACACTGCCCAGTTTAAATAGAAAAAGATATGCACAAAGTGCTATTAAAATAGATATATAAGGCCACTCTTTTTGCAAAAACACATACCAGCTTATATCTTTTTGTTGATTTTTCATGATTCAGGGAACTGGAATTTAAAGGTCCATCTTAGATAATAACTGTTTAACCTCACCGTTTATAAGGGTTTTCTGGATATCATAGATGTTACTCTGAATGTGAGATCTTTCTACATTAACCAATTTTCTTAGCTTAGGGTACAGTTCGATTTTGTTAATCTTTTTTATTGAGAGCTTCCCTGACCCCATTTATATAAGAG
>QMQA01000311.1 GCA_003648845.1 Candidatus Aerophobota bacterium | reverse complement strand
AGATTAAATACAGCTGGCTGGCAAGAAAGTTAAGAATATAAAACAAAATGCGTGTATATATAACAAGTAACAGTCCCGGAGAGCTTGCGGGCTGGGTAAGACCTGTTGCGAAAAAGTTAAAAGAGAAAAGAGAGGACGTGGAAACTGTTTTGATTATTCCTCCCTGTCAGTATGCAAGTGGAAAGGAGGTGGGTGTTGCAAGGAGTTTTTTCGGGATAAAATATGTCCTTGGCCCGCGGGATTATATGAGATACATTCTATCCGGTAGGTCTTTCCCCTTTACACGAAAAGCAGGAGAAAAAGAAGGAGTATGTGTTTTCCTGGGGGGTGATCCCTTCCACACTGTTCTTGTCTCCAGAAAGCTCAGACTACCTGCGGTGGCATATCTGCAAAGACCGAGGTGGAGGAGACAATTTGAGAGGTTTATGGTGATGGATGAGAGGATAAAAAAGGAGAATTTTCTTCAGCAAAAGGTTGAGCCTGAAAAGGTTGTGGTGGTGGGGGATCTGACAGTGGATGCTGTAGAAGTGCAGCTTGAGGATGAAAAGGTCTTTGATGATGAGTGCCGGCTGGAAGGACCGGTTATATCCATTATGCCGGGAAGTAGACCTCAGATAGCCTGTAATATGATTTTGTTTTTTCTAAGGGCGTGTGAGGTTATTAAACAGGAATTTGCCAGGGCTCAGTTTTTCCTGATTTTTTCCCCTTTTTTAAAGGAAAAAGAGCTTTTTAATCTTGACAGGGCAAAGATAAACAAAATTTTTCCTGTCCCGGGAGTAGAGCCGATCAGAAAAGGTGATAAGCTGCATCTTTTAACCTCCGGTGGATTGGAGGCAGAAGTGGTTGTTGAAGGAAGGTACAGGATATTGAGCCTTTCCGATCTTGTTTTAACCATTCCCGGTACCAATACAGCAGAGCTTGCCTATCTTGGTGTACCCATGCTGGTGACAGTTCCCCTTACAAGGCCTGAGTTAATACCCCTTGATGGTCTTGCAGGAGTTGCTGGAGATTTTCCATTTCTGGGAGCAGTGATTAAAAGGTGGGTGGTAAAAAAGTATAACGAAAGTATCAGGTTTTGCTCCATACCCAACATTCGTGCCGGCAGAGAGATTGTGCCTGAGGTGAGGGGGAAAATAAGACCAGAGGATGTTGCAGATGAGGCAATAAGGCTTTTAAAGGATAAAAAGAGACTTTCCTCCATTTCCCTTGAACTTAAAAAAGTAGGAGGGGTGCCAGGTGCAGCCTCCAGGGTGGCTGATGTTATCCTTGAGGTAGCTGGGGGAAATTAGGAAATTAAGGTGCATCCTGGAAAAGCTTTACTAAAGGCGGAAAAATGGGGCCAGATGAAAAATTAGAAAAATTAAGAAAGTATTTTGAAGGAAAAGAAAATGTTATTTTAGCCTTTCTCTTTGGTTCTTCTGCTAAAGGGATGGCAGGCAAAGATTCTGATATAGACATTGGTGTTTATTTAAAAGATAAAAAAGAGGAAGATGAGGTCTGGCAGGATGTGAGCAGGATCACCGAAAAAGAAGTTGATTTAGTTTTGCTTAATGATGCTCCTGCAAGCTTAATTTCCAATATAATTAAGACAGGCATTCCCCTCTGTGTCAAAGATAAAAAATTATTTTGGGATATATATCTGACGAAAACACTTGAAGCTGAGGATTTTTCTGAATTTGTGAAAAGCTGGTGGGAAATTTATCAAAGGAGCAGGTCTTTAATCCCGGAAGATAAGACAAGGTTAATTGAAAGAGTCCAGTTTTTAAAAGATGAATTTCAGGAGATTGATAACTTCAAGAATTTAACTCTGAGGGAGTATCGGGAGGATAAGGTAAAGAGAAGAAATATTGAAAGATGGACTGAGAATATCATTAATGCTACAATTGATATTGCCAAAATCATTTTAGCTTCAGAGAAAAAAGAGATACCAAAAACATACGAGGAGTCTTTGTTAAGATTTGGGCTTTTTATAGACCTGAGAGAGGAAGAGGCAAAAAAGCTCTCAACTTTTGCAAGACTCCGAAACCTGTTAGCTCATGAGTATCTGAATATCCTTTACGAAAGAATCAAAAATTTTATCAATGAGGCCGAGCCTTGTTATCAAAAGATCTTCGCTTTTCTTTCAAAATACACCTGATGCAGGATATATCTTAAACTGGAGGTGAGTTTATTTGGGTATAACTTACATTGAGGGAAGAGTAAGAGGACCCACGGGAAAGGAAAGGCAAGTACACTTTCTCATAGATAGCGGAGTCACCTATTCTTTGCTTCCTCAAAAAATATGGCAGGCAATAGAGCTTTCTCCAAAGCGAGAGCACATCTTTACGCTGGCTGATGGAAGCACAATCACACGAAAAGTTTCAGAGTGTTATATAACCCTTCCTCAAGGAGAAAGCCATACTCCTGTAATTCTTGGGGAAGCCGATGATGAAGCTCTCCTTGGGGTAGTCACTCTGGAAATTCTGGGGCTGGTATTTGATCCATTTAAACGCAAGCTCCAACCAATGAGAATGTTACTGGTTTGAGCTTTGTGTATATAATGTTCAAAAATTGAACAAAAATAACCTAAAAGAGGCATTGATGAAAGGACTGATTTTATCAGGTGGCCATGGAACAAGGCTTCGCCCCATCACCTATTCCCAGCAAAAACAGCTTATCCCCGTTGCCAACAAACCAATCCTCTTTTATGCCATAGAAGACATAATAGAGGCCGGGATAGAGGATATCCGGATAATAGTTGGTAGACCTTCTTCTCCTTACTCTGCAAGCAAAGCCTGTGCAGATATGCTCATCTTATCCTATGTTAAAACTTACAAGCTGAATGCTGTGATTACAAGATGCACAAACAACTACGGACCTTATCAGTT
>QMQA01000310.1 GCA_003648845.1 Candidatus Aerophobota bacterium | reverse complement strand
GTTTATTGGTTGGTGTGATAGAAGGCGGCGTTGCAGGTCGCCGCGACCTAATGCCTCTGGCTGATGTCGTTATTAACTCTATAAGAGAAATTAAACCAGCCTGAAAACTTGCTTATAGAGCTAATTAAGTTTATTTTCCCAATCCCATGCAGTTTTTATTATAAACTCAAGATCATTGTATCTCGGTTTCCATCCAAGTTCTTTAATTATTTTCTCATTATCAGCTACAAGTGCATGAGGATCACCCGCTCTCCGTGGAGCTTCCAGAACTTTAAAGTCAATTCCCGTAACCTTCTTAACAGTTTTAACAACCTCTCTAACTGAATAACCTTTTCCATATCCGCAATTATACACTCCCATTGCATCGCCATTAATCATTCTTTCCGCAGCAACAACGTGAGCTTCAGCTATATCACATACATGGATATAATCTCTTATGCACGTTCCATCTGGAGTGGGGTAGTCAGTACCGTATATCTGAAGTTCTGGCAACTCACCTTTGGCAACCTTCAGCGCTCTCGTTATGAGATGGGTAGGTTCCGGATAAACCTGTCCTATTTTGCCATCAGGATCCGCACCCGCAACATTAAAATACCTCAATGAAATAAATCTAAATTCTCTACGGATATTGGATAGATCTTTTAAGATATACTCCACGCAAACCTTTGAGGTTCCGTATGGATTAATGGGATTTAAAGCTGCCGTTTCTTTTACCGGTATTTTTTCCGGTATCCCATAAACGGCCGCCGTTGATGAAAATAAAAAGCAATTTACCCCTTCCTCTACGATGGTCTTTAACATACCTAATGTTTTCAGGGTGTTATTTTCATAATATTTAAAAGGTAATCTTACAGATTCTTCCACCTGAATATGGGCAGCAAAGTGCATCACCAAATCGGGTTTGAAATCTCTAATTACATCCTTCAGTACATCTGTATTTCCGATATCAGATACAACAAGCTCACCAAAAAGCACCTGATCCTTATGCCCGGTGGAGAGATCATCCATAATAAGTATATCGTATCCCTTCTCTCCCAAGGTTTTAACCACATGGCTCCCAATGTATCCTGCCCCTCCAGTAACAAATATCTTCATACACCCTCCCACATCTAATTAATAATTCATGAAAATAAAAATATGCAACCAGAAACAGAAAATAGAGGTTTTTCCGGTCGCCTTTACGATCAACTAATAGAATAGATTTCTCTCAGGTTCCACAGGGATACAAGAAGTATGTACTCAAGGAATAACAATGGCTTTCAGGGGATTACCTTCTCTGTTTTTGACCTTCTCGATACCCGTGATAAGTTCTTCAAGTTTAAATTTATGGGTAACCAGTGAATCAACATCTATAAGCTTTTTGGAAATAGCTTCGAGAGATCTTGGCCAGGTAAGTGGAGCAAGCCAGGAGAATTTTATCCTCTTGTCCCACAGAATTGTTTGAAGTGCCGGTACCTTAACAACATCTTTATCACCGGGTAGTCCAAAGAATACTATTATTGACCTTCTACCTGAGATCTCAAAAGGAAGGTCCATAACAGCAGGATTCCCTGTGGCAACGAGCACCCTGTCAGCCATTTTACCATCAGTAAGCTCAGAAATTTTCTTCGTAATATCCTCTACATAGTACTTTGAGTTTTTATCACTTATGTTAAAAACGTAATCAGCACCATTTTTTTTGGCGATTTCAAGCCTGTAATCCCTCGTACCCAAAACCACCACCACACCAGCACCATTTGACTTTATCAATTGTGCCTCCGCAAGTCCAATAGGACCCGGGCCAATAACCACACAAAAATCTCCCAGATTAACCTCTAGATTCTGGACAGCATACATGGCATCTGCGAGTGGCTCCGTAAAAGCTCCCTGTTCGAATGTAACATTCTCGGGAAGCTTGAATATTGATGTATATTTGGATTTTACATACTCCGCAAACGCTCCATCAACAGAAACTCCCAGAACACTCTTATTTTCACATAGATTCACATATCCTTTTTTGCATATCACACATGCATTGCAGTATTGAACAGGATCTACAGAAACCCTATCACCCTCTTTAAACAATCCAAGACTTTTGGGAATCTCGCCTATCTCTATAATTTCACCTGAAAACTCATGCCCAAGTACAAGAGGACCCTTGCCGGTTTCCGTTTCAAGGCTGCTCAGTCCGTAGTAATACGCAATATCAGATCCACAAATACCACAAGCCTTAACCCTGACCAGCACCTCATCAGGTCCTATTTCAGGGATATCTATTTCTTCAAGCTTCATATTTTCTGGCTCATAAAATACCATTGCTTTCATTTTACCCTTCATAGACAACCTCCTCCTGTTATTTTTCTAACTTTCTATTTTACTTCGAAAAATTACCTTTGCTGATTCCAAAATCTATCATTTATTTCATGCCAAGCTTTTTGAAAAGGTTATCAACATATTTTTTTGAATCTTCTGTTATCTCCCAAGCATTCGGCCAGAAACATAGATCAATTGTCCACCACGGAGAGTCATACCCGGCTTTTACTATTGCAGGCACGACTTCTTCAAAGTTTATATAGCCAGTTCCAAAAGGAGCATGTACCGAGGTGTGATCATCGTGGAGTTTATTATCGGAATCAATGATATGGACATCCCCAATCATTCCCTTCACCATTTCAAAGAACTCAAGTTGGCCACCCTTTAGAACCTCTTTCTCTCCAAACTGCTTTGCCCCCACAACCGCACACATTTGAACATGACACGTATCTACCAGTAGTTTGAAATTATCCTCATTTACATCCTTTACCATCTTTACTATCTCAGACGGTTTGTTAAAAATAAAACCGGGTTCAAACTCCCATACAACTGTAATACCATATTTCTTAGCTTTCTGGG
>QMQA01000309.1 GCA_003648845.1 Candidatus Aerophobota bacterium | reverse complement strand
CAGAAGTCCCAGCTCCTGCATGGCATAAAGTATTCTTCTTTGGACAGGTTTTAACCCATCTCTGACATCGGGAAGAGCTCTGCCCACAATTACGCTCATGGCGTAACTGAGGTAGGATTTTCTCATCTCATCTTCAAGAAAAATGAGCTCAGTTCTTTCTTCTATAGCCACTTTTTATCTCCTTTATATATCTAACTCCTCTACTTCAGTGGCGTGCTCTTCAATAAATTTTCTGCGAGGCTCCACTTCCTCACCCATCAACATGGAAAAAAGTTGATCGGCTTCAACTGCATCTTCAATAGATACCCTGTATAAGGTTCTTGTTTGGGGGTTCATTGTTGCTTCCCATAACTGCGCGGGATTCATCTCTCCAAGACCTTTGTATCTTTGCACTTCTATCTTTTCCCCTTTAAGTTCTTCTCTTAATCTGTTAAGCTCAGCATCACTGTAAAGAAAGTACTCCTTCTTTTTATTGGTAACTTTATAAAGAGGCGGCTGGGCAATGTAAACATGCCCTTCCCTGATTAAATCCTGCATATATCGATAGAAAAAAGTTAGAAGGAGGGTTCTTATGTGTGCCCCGTCTACATCTGCATCACTCATAAGGATAATCTTGTTGTATTTTAATTTGGAGATATCAAATTCCTCTTTTATACCGGTACCAATTGCCGTAATCATAGCCTTTATCTCGTCATTATTTAAAACTTTAATAGGGTGTGATTTTTCCACATTGATTATTTTACCCTTAATGGGAAGTATTGCCTGGAATTTTCTGTCCCTTCCCTGTTTAGCTGAGCCTCCTGCCGAATCTCCCTCAACTATGTAAAGTTCGTTTCTTTGAGGGTTATTCTCAGAACATGCCGCCAGTTTTCCTGGGAAAGTTCCTCCACCAAGACTTTCCTTTTTTCGGGTAAGTTCTCTTGCTCTTTGAGCTGCCAGGCGTGCCCGGGAGGCCGAGACTGTTTTTTGCAGGATGGCTCTGGCAATCGGGGGATTTTCCTCAAAATATCGAGTTAGACCTTCATAAACTATTGAATCTACTATTCCTCTAACTTCACTGTTACCCAGTCTTGTCTTGGTTTGTCCTTCAAATTGGGGATCGGGCAGTTTCATGTTAATAATAGCGGTCAGCCCCTCTCTGGTATCTTCTCCTATAAAGGAGAGTTCTTTGTTTTCTACCTTCCTTGCATAATCGTTTATCACTCTGGTGAGAGCGGCTTTAAACCCGGAAAGATGAGTTCCTCCCTCTTCAGTATTAATGTCATTGACGAAGGCAAATATATCCTGAATAAAACTTTGATTGTATTGAATTGCCACCTCTACATAAACTTCTCCTTTTTCTCCTTCTATATAAACGGGCTCAGGAAATAACACTTCCCTGTTTCGATTAAGATGCTTAACAAACTCCTTTATTCCTCCCTCATATTTGAACTTTTTCCTCTGACCGGTTCTTTTATCCTCAATTTCTATACATACTCCCTTGTTTAAAAAGGCAAGTTCTCTTAACCGACGGCTAATTCTCTCGTAATCAAATTCTATAACCTCAAAAATTTCAGGATCAGGAGCAAATGTAATTTCTGTCCCTCTTTTTTCCTCTTCTACCTTACCGATAATCTCTACGGGTGTTGTTGGTTTTCCTCTTGAATAGATCTGCCTCCAGATTTTTCCTTCTCTGTAAATGGTTGCTTCCAGGAAGACCGATAAGGCATTCACCACAGAAATTCCAACTCCATGGAGTCCTCCTGCAACTCGATAGGTCTTGTTATCGAATTTTCCTCCAGCATGAAGAGTGGTCATTACCAACTCCAGTGCTGATTTTTTGTAAATGGGATGCTCATCAACAGGAATGCCTCTCCCATCGTCAATCACGGTTATACGATTATCCTGATGGATAATAACCTTGATTTGTTTGCAATAGCCGGCCAGCACCTCATCAATGGAATTGTCAACTACCTCATTTACAAGATGGTGAAGTCCGCGAGGACCGGTTGAGCCTATATACATTCCGGGTCTTCTTCTTACAGCTTCAAGATCTTTTAGAACCCTTATATCTTCAGCTTTATATTCAGTAGCCAATTTACCTCACCTCTCTTTTCCCATTGAGCGGTATTTAATCTTCCTGCGGGCAAGCAGTTCCTCTAAAGGCAATGCCTTCAGGGTCTCTATTTCTCTTAAAATAGCCTCTTTTATATTGCTTGCCGTTTCTTCTATATTTCTGTGAGCTCCTCCCCGGGGCTCAGGGATAATTCCATCTATAATATTAAGCTTTAAAAGGTCCTGTGCAGTTAACTTTAGAGCAGCTGCAGCCTCTTCTACTTTACTCTGGTCATTCCACAGAATAGCTGCACACCCCTCAGGAGAAATTACCGAATATATGGCATTCTCCAGCATTAGCACCCTGTCTCCTATTCCAATTCCCAGAGCTCCTCCGCTTCCTCCCTCTCCGATGATAATAACCAGTATAGGCACCTTAAGTTGAGACATTTTTTCCAGGTTGGTAGCTATTGCCTCAGCCTGTCCTCTTTCTTCAGCTTCTATTCCTGGGTAAGCTCCTGGTGTATCTATGAAGCTTACTACTGGCAAACTAAATTTTTCAGCCAGACTCATAAGCCTTTTAGCCTTTCTGTATCCTTCAGGATGTGCCATACCGAAGTTGCGTGCAAGATTTTCCTTGATAGACTCTCCCTTTTGATGTCCCATCCATACAAATTTGTGTTCACCTATTTTCCCCAGACCTGTTACTATAGCTTGGTCATCAGAATAGAGTCTGTCCCCGTGTAATTCAAGATAATCATCAAAAATTAGATTAACTAAGGTTAAGGTCTTTGGTCTTGCAGGATGTCTTGCCAGCTGCACTCTCTGCCAGGGAGTT
>QMQA01000308.1 GCA_003648845.1 Candidatus Aerophobota bacterium | reverse complement strand
TATAAATCCATCTTTTGCCAGCTTTTTTTTCAGCTGATTTAGCTTATCCTCTTGCTCAAAATTTACAAAGAAAAAGGTGGCGTCCAAATCCTTCACGCAACTTTCCATATACCTCATAGCCGGTTTTCCCCTGTAAACCAAAACAAAATTCTCAACACCCATACTGACAAAATAAGGAACCATATAAAGTGCCTGAGCACCACATCCTCCCCATATGATAAGGGTTTCAGGAACTTCCCCACATTTTTCTCTAACTATCCTTCCCATTTTTACTGTATTTCCAAAAGGTTCTGCAAGTGAAGGAAAAAAATCAAGCTTTTCTATACCTTGCGTTGGTTTTGCGCAAAAATTGTGTATGGAAACAAATTCGGCAAAGGCACCATTTCTCAGCCAATCTCTGGGATTGCCAGATTTGTACCAGCCAAGAAAACCCTCCCTCTGGCATTTATCAAACTCTCCCTTAAGGCAAAAGCTGCATTCAAGACAGGGATAATGTTCTTCAACAACAACTGTTGTGCCAACAAGAGCTTCGTCCACATTTTCACCGACAGCAACAACTCTTCCGGCAAATTCGTGCCCAAATACTGTCTTTTCCAGATCGCCCACTAAGCTTACAAATTTGTTCACATCGGAGGCACATATGGAAATCCACAAAGGCTCTATTAAAACATCATCGGCAAGCATCCTGGGTAGAGGAACTTCCTCTAAAACAGTTTTTCCTCCCTTATAGGTAACCCACGCTTTCATTTTTTTCGGGAGAGGATAGGTGATTTCATGTTGTGGCAGAACAGACCTGTAATTTACACCTACGGGAATGAGATTTAATTCAGGGCTTTTCATTTCAATTAAATGCTCGCTTTATACTCTTTTAGAGCTTTCAGAACACAATCCAGGTCATACCTTGTATGGTCAGCGGAAATCTGAAATCTTATTGATTCATCCCCTCGTGGAACCACCGGGTACTTTAACCCCACCACTAAAATCATATTCTTTTTAAGGTAATCAACCAGTTCTTCTGTCTTCTTAGTGTCTCGGACCATTACAGAAACAATAGGATGCTCTTTTCCTGTTACTTCGTATCCGAGGTCAATCAATCCTTGCCTGAAGTAATCGGTCATCTCCCGGAGATGCTCCAGCATCTTTTTTCCTTCCTCGCTGTCCAGAATCTCTAAAGCCTTAAGTGCGGCAGCTGCCTCTGAGGGGGTAATGGGATTAGAATATATGTAAAAGGGGGCAGTTTCGCGTAGATACTCTATTATTTTGCTGCTTGTTACCAGATACCCCCCATTTACTCCCAATGCCTTGCCCATAGTAGAAACTAAGATGTCAACTTCGTTTTCCCCTGTCACTTCACAGGTTCCTCTTCCTGTACTGCCAAAAGCTCCCACACCATGCGAGTCATCTACAATGGTAAAGATACCTTCTTTAAATTCCTCATTATACTCCCTGGCCAGTTCTACCAATCTCTTGAGGTCCGGATAGTCCCCTCTCATACTAAAAACACCGTCCGTAACTATTGCAATACGGGAACATTTACCCACACACTCCTTTATTTTGGCCTCCAGATCTTCCATATCAAGATGCCGGTATATTTTTTTATCCCTGGGCCTGGCAAGCCTTATCCCGTTAATTATACAATTATGATTTAGCTCATCGCTTATCACAATGGTATCCCTGGAGATAAGTGGAAGAAGTATACCACACATAGTTGAATAAGCCGAGCTAAATATCATGCCGGCTTCTTTTTTGTGGAATTTTGCAAGTTTTTCCTCCAGTTCCACATGAGGAAGGTAAGTGCCGTGGATAAAACGCACAGCCCCGGGACCTGTTCCAAATTTCCTTGCTGCTTCCTCCTCCGCCTCTATAACCTGTTTTTTCAAAGACATACCGAGGTAAGAGTTGGAATCCATTTTAAGAAACTCCTTACCATCCTCTCCTTTTATAAGGTAGCGCGGCCCTTTATTTCCCTGCCTTTTTTTTATCCCGGTTATCACCCATTCTTTTCCTTTAAGAGTACCTTCTTTTTCAAGTTCCATCAATTTATGGGATACTACCTCTTCCAATTTATTCAAAGGCATATCCTTACCTCCTTTTTAAAGATTAAAGCTGGTGGCGATTACCTGTTGAAGAATCTATTCAGGCTTCTTATTTAAAAAATTAAAAAACTGTCAACAAAACTCGACTCTCGCTAAAACTGTGGCGGCAAATTAACAGAGAGCCCTATCTTCATCTTTGAGCAGGTTGCAGTATAGTTCCCTCATACAGGCTCATCTTTATCTGCTCGATAAAACGAATTGCGTGGTCTCTTAAGATCTGCTCACTTTTGGCCTGGTCTCTCTGCTCCAGTGCCCTTACCAGTTTTTCAAAATCCTCCGGAATTTGCATAGCGTAGGTATTATTCTCTTCTGTGGCAAAAAACCACAGACGAGCAACCTGGTTTCGTAGCCTCTCCAGAGTTTTAGCCAGAGCCTTATTTTTGCTGGCCTCATTAACCAGATTGTGAAATTCTGAATCTAACTGAATTAAGAGTTTGCGTTCTTTTGCCTGTTTTATTTTTTTTAGAAGCTTTTTTATCTCCTTTAACTCCTCATCATTTATACGTTGAGCTGCAAGTCTTCCAGATTGCCCGATTAAAAAGAGTCTTACCTCAAAGATATCCTTGAGCTCCTTAAAGCTTACCTCCCTGACATAAGCTCCCCTGTTAGGGACCATATAAACCAGCTCTTCTGCTTCCAAACATATCAAAACTTCTCGAATAGGTGTCAGGCTAACACCAAACTCTTCCATCAGCTGCTTAGTGTAAAGGATTTGACCGGGCCTGTAATCCAGAAAAACTATTCTCCTTTTAATCTCTGAATAAATCCTTTTATTC
>QMQA01000307.1 GCA_003648845.1 Candidatus Aerophobota bacterium | reverse complement strand
GAGTTTTATGAAAAATAGAAATCCGAATGTAAGATAAAACTTAAAATGTCGCAGTGCCGACGAACTTCGGACAAATTAAATCCATATTTATTGATTTCTTTATTTTGTATTGGTAATTTACGTTTCATAATGAAAACACGAAGTTCGCCCTAACGCTGAATTATTCAAAATTATGGTTGTGTAAGTACATCTAATGACTTATATTGTTAAAATCCATGTGTTTTTATTAATAAAGAGGAATTGCTGAATGAAAAAAGAAAAGATAGTCAGCATTGCGGAAAAGAATCGGATAATTAATAATATTATGAACTGTATCTTAAATAATGAAAAATTCTTAATAATGGGTCATAAGAGTCCTGATGAGGATTGCATTGCTTCTATGGTTGCAATTGCTTTACTTATAACAAAGTTCAATAAAGATTCTTTTTTATGCCTTCCGAAAAATGTGGATAAAAGGTTTCAGTATCTGTTGAATATCTGCAGGTATAATTCTATTGGCTTTATTGGATCATGTCAGCCTGTTATTAAAGACACAGATGTTGTAATTTTTTGCGATACTCCTAAACCTTCTATGCTTGAGGATATCCCCGGGATGGACGAGTTGTTGAGTAAGAATGGGCTGATTAAAATAGAGATCGACCATCATTTAGGGGGGGATAGTGAATATATAGGCGATAGAGAGTATTCGCTTGTTACAGAGGCCTCCTCTGCTGCAGAACTTGTTGGGCATATTTTGCTTAAGCTGAGAAATATGAAAGAAGTTCTTGAACAGTTTCAGATAAAGGAGCTTTTTTCCCGAAACATAATACTTGCAATTCTTACTGGAATTGTAGGTGATACGGGTATGGGTAAATATATTAAATCACGTAGGGAATGGCGGTATTACAGGATATTTAGCTCTCTGTTTAACAGTATGCTTGCTGCAGAAACGGTGAAAGACTCCAATTTTTCTACTATGGAGGAGCTTTACGAAGAGCTTAAGAGACATTCGAAGGAAGAGGAAGCCTGTTATAATGATATTCTTGTTAAGAAAAACATAAGAGGGGGAGTTGGGTTTGTTTTTATGGACAGGGATTTTATGAAGAAGCTTAAGAGCAAATACAGTGAGGATACAATAGTTTCGGTCACCAGGGCAATTGCGGATAATCTTGCAGAGGAAAGTGGGAAAGTGGGACTAGTATCCTATTATGATAATGAGGTAGAAGGCGGGCTTTTGCAGTTCAGACTCAGAAGGGGACATTCATTTAGGGGATTTGATCTAAGGAATATTCTTTATGAGTTTAATATCAAGAATGGCGGTGGCCACGAAGGTGCCATCGGGTTCAGAATTCCATCTGAGAAAATCAAAGATGCCAGAAAATATATCGATGAATTAATTTCGAGTATAAATGCAAAAGTTAGTCAATAGTATTCAAGGCTTGCAGGTTGATTTTTCCCATGAATATCTCACCTCTCAAATAATAGCCTATATAGGTAATAAAAGAAAACTGTTGCCACTGATCCATAGGGGAATAGTAGAGATAGTCGAGGGCAAGCCATCAGGTGAATTATTTATTGACCTTTTTGCAGGGAGTGGTTCAGTTTCAAGGCTGGCCAGAGTAATTGGTTTCAGTGTATGGGCAAATGACTGGGAGGAATACTCATATATAATCAACAGTGCTTATATATGTACGAATCAATCTGAGCTTTACAAGATTTTTGCCGTCGATGGAGGAATTGATGCTGTAATTTCTTATCTTAATGCACTTCCCGATCCCCCACCCGGTGAGAGGTATATATCGAGGTACTATTCGGCATTTTCTAATGATATTAACAAGGCCGATTTTAGAAAGGAACGTCTTTTTTATACGAGGTACAATGGACTAGCCATAGATAAATTAAGAAATGGAATTGATAAGTTGTACCCACCGGGTACGGGAGATCCGGTAGTAGAGAAGAAGAGGCAATTGCTTATTGCGGTACTTCTCTACAAGGCGGCAACACATACAAATACATCCGGGGTATTTAAGGCATACCACAAGGGTTTTGGAGGCCACGGGAAGGATGCCCTTAGCCGTATTCTCAAACCGATAAAACTGGAAGTACCTGTCCTGATAGATTCTCCATATTTTTGTACCACGTCAAAGGAGGATGCGAATTATTTGATTAAAAAATTGGGAGATTTTCATCCCTACATTGTGTATATTGATCCCCCTTACAGGCAACATCAGTATGGTAGCAATTATCATTTGTTGAATACAATTGCTCTATGGGATAAACCTGTGTTTGAACTTGAGTATAATGAGAGGGGAGAATTAAAAGATAAAGCGGGTATAAGGAGAGATTGGGTAAAAACGAGATCCAGATACTGTTACAGGGAAGAAGCGGAAAAGGCTTTTGGGGAACTCATTGAAAATATTGATGCCCCGTATATTTTACTCAGTTACAGTACCGAAGGTATAATTCCTTTTGAGATTATCCATGAGATATGTATCTCAAGAGGTGATGTAAGAATCCTGACTGAAGAATACGTCAAATACAGGGGTGGGAAACAGAGTAATACAAGAACAAACAAGAATGTCGAGTTTCTTTTGATTATAGATACCAGAAAAAAAATAAGTGGGATAAACCTTAAGAAAAACAGAATGTTGATAATGAGCAGAAAGTTGAATATCCTATTTGATTCAAAGTTTTCCAGGAAAAAACTTGCAGAAAAGTTTCCCCTGGAGGGAAGTTATCTAATTGTGGATCTTCCTTCAGGACGTTACAGAATCGATACTAATTATTTTTTTGTGCTAAAGAAACCGGATTTTATTGATGTTATCTCGTATAGTGAGATGGAATTTCTTTATGAAAATCTTTCCTTCTGCATCTGTAGAAACAGGGAGGAAGAGCTCGAAGT
>QMQA01000306.1 GCA_003648845.1 Candidatus Aerophobota bacterium | reverse complement strand
GTGCCGTATGAGAAAAGAGGTGCTACCTTCAGATGTGTTATGGCTCTTGCTGATCCCAGAGGAAAGGAGATGGTGGTTGAGGGTGTATGTCCGGGAAAGATAACTACCTTTCCTCGAGGCAAGCAGGGTTTTGGATACGACCCCATCTTTCAACCCGAAGGTCTGGACAAAACCTTTGCAGAGATTTCTTTAGAGGAGAAAAATCGCATCTCACACAGAGCCAAAGCTCTTTTGAGGATTAAGGAAATCCTTGAGGAGGTATGTCAGATACAGGGGAAGTTTTTAATTGGACTTACCGGGAATATGGGTTGTGGAAAAACTATGGTGGCAAAATTTCTTGAAAAGTGGGGTTTAAAAGTTATAAATGCAGATAAAATTGGTCACATGGTTTTAAAAAGAGACGATGTAAAAAGAAAAATGGTTGCAATTTTTGGAGGCGGTATTTTGAACAGTGAGGGAGAGATATCTCGAAAAAAACTGAGACAGATAGCTGCTACCGATAAGGAAAAACTAACATGCCTGAATAAACTTTTACATCCGCTGATTAAAAAAAAGATATGGAATATTCTGAAAGACTATAATGGAAGGATTGCGGTAATTGAAGCTGCACTTATTTTTGAAGCTAACTGGGATTTTTTTAAGGATAGGATTATCACCGTATATTGCTCTAAGAATAAACAGATGGAAAGGTTGAGAAAAAACACAAGTTTTACCCCCGAGGAAATAAAAGGTCTTTTAAGAGCACAGCTTCCTCAGGAGGAAAAGATAAAAAGGGCAGATTTTGTCATTTCAAATGAGGCGGGTTTGAGGGAGCTCGAAACTAATACGAGAAAAGTTTTAGATAAGATTTTAGAGGAGGCAGAGTGTGGCCGCTAAAGCCAATAAGGAAAAAATTGCCCGTATATTCAGAGAAATGGCAGATTTTTTGGCTATAAAAGGGGAAAACCCTTTCCGTATAAGAGCTTACGAGAGGGCAGCTGATGCAGTTGAACATATCTCAGGTAATCTGGAGGAACTTTATCGTCAAGGAAAATTAAACCAGATTCCCGGGATTGGCAAAGGTATGCTGGAGAAAATCGAGACCATCCTTACTACAGGAACTTTACCGGCCTATCAGGAGCTGAAATCAAGTTTCCCCCCGGGTTTGGTCGAGATTCTCTCAGTTCCTGATGTTGGACCGAAGACGGCTAAACTTCTCTATGAAAAAGTAGGTATAAAAAATCTGCAGGAACTGGAAGAAGCTGCAAAAAAGGGAAAATTGAGACACCTTCCCGGTTTAGGAGCAAAAAAAGAGGAGAATATTTTAAGGGGTATAAAACTTTACAGGACTCGTTCTTCAAGAATTCTCCTGGGTAAGGCTTTGCCTCTGGTGGATGGTGTGATATCGGAACTAAAAAGTAAATCTGCCTCTTTAATAGAAAAGATTTCTATGGCTGGAAGTTTAAGGAGAGGAAAGGAGACCATTGGTGATATTGATATTCTGGCGACCTCTCCTGATTCTTCATATCTTATGCAGGTCTTTACAAATTTACCCTTTGTGGACGAGGTTCTGGCTAAAGGAGAAACCAAATCCAGCATCTTAACTCCTGATGGTCTTCAAATAGATCTCAGGGTAGTCCCTTCTGAATGCTTTGGAGCTGCCATTCAGTATTTTACCGGCTCCAAATCCCATAATATAAAACTGCGAGAAAGAGCTATAAGAAAAGGTTTGAAGATAAACGAATACGGGGTTTTCGCTGCCGAGAAGAAAATAGCAGGTAAGGAGGAAGTTGAGGTTTATGAAGTGCTGGATCTACCCCTTATTCCTCCAGAACTGCGGGAGGATAGAGGTGAAATCGAGGCAGCAGAAAAAGGTATGCTCCCGAATCTTTTGGATGAAGAGGATATTAAAGGAGACCTTCATATTCATACAAGAGAAAGTGATGGAAGAGATGATATTGATGCTATTCTGAGAAAAGCAAAAGAAAAAGGGTATGAGTATATTGCTGTTACTGATCACTCCCACTCACTTAGAATAGCAGGAGGATTGGACGCAAAAGCTGTTTTATCCCAGGTTGACAGAATAAAAAAGCTCAACTCCAAGCTATGTGATATTAGAATATTAAGCGGGATAGAGGTAAATATAAAATTAGATGGTAGCCTTGATTTGCCCGATGAGGTTCTATCCAGACTGGATGTCGTGATTGCTGCCGTGCATACAGGGTTCAAACAGAATGAAAAGGCAATGACCGAGCGCGTGATTAGAGCTATACGTCATCCTCTGGTGCACATTCTTGCTCATCCTTCAGGAAGACTATTAGGGGAACGTGAAAGTTATGCCATTGACCTTGACAAAGTGCTCAATGTGGCGGCCGAGGAAGGGGTCTGGCTGGAGATAAACTCTCAGCCTGAACGTCTGGATCTGACAGATTACTGGGCAATGGAGGCGAAAAAAAGAGGAGTGAAGATCGCTATAAATACCGATGCCCATAGTAAAGAGTCCCTTGATTTTATTAAACTGGGAGTAATTACTGCTCGCAGGGGGTGGCTGGAAAAAGAGGATGTGGTAAACACTTTGCCTCTTGATGAGCTTCTTGAACAGCTCAAGAAAAGAAGAAAAAGATGACTCTTTCACTGTTAAATCGGTTTAGTCAGTTCTTAGTTGTTAGTCGCTGGTTGTTAGCTTAGGTGATCTTTTTCCAATCTGACCAGATAAAAGAATGACGCAATGGATGTATAACCCACCAGACGCACTAAAAAAACGAGACAGACCAGGAATAGATAGCCAGGATTAACGAGATGCAGGAGAGGAAGATACCTGTTTTAAGCTAAGCATTCCGATCTTGTAACGGGCAATAACTATGAGCTTGGGATCGGTTTTCATCTCTGATACGATACTGAACTCTGCAAT
>QMQA01000305.1 GCA_003648845.1 Candidatus Aerophobota bacterium | reverse complement strand
TTTCGAGGGTGAGGAGAAATACTTAAAAAGAGAGGCTTTGCAAAAATTAAAAGCAGAGCTTATCTCTGGTAATGAAGATTTTAATTATCAGCTGCTGACTCCAACATCTTATACGGGAAGGGAAATTCTGGAGTTAGCTTGCCAGCTACCCTTTAATAACAGGTGGCAACTTCTTGTAGTGGAGGAGGCAGACAGACTAACCTTAAAGGATGAAAAAATAATCATGGATTACCTTAAAAACCCTGTTAATTCTACCTGTCTGGTGCTTGTGGGAGAAAGGTTCAACCCGCAGAGCAGACTTTATAAGTTTTTTAAAGAAAAAGATAAGCTGGTCATATTTTATCTTTTGAGGGAGATGTAAGCAATTGAGTGGATAAAAAATGAAGTGGAGGAGAAAGGTAAAACCATAACTGATGAGGCTGCTTTAGAGCTGTATAGAAGATGTGGTGGGAATCTTTTTCTTCTTCGGGGTGAGATTGATAAACTCATATGTTTTGTTCATCCCCAGGGGTGTATTGAGGAGCTGCATGTTATCCAGCTTGCCGGAGAAAATCCTCAGGAGAGTATTTTTGACCTTCTTTATGCTTTCAGACAGAAGGATCTATCTCTTACAATCCATCTTTTGAACAGACTTTTTATGCAAGGAGAAGAACCTCTGGCAATCAATGCTATGCTAACAAGAGAAGTGAGGATTCTTTTATGGTTAAAGCTGGAAGGAGAAAAGGTAACCCCCTCTCGTGCGTCTAAGTATATCTTTAAAGGGAAAACCAGCTATTCGGACTTTTTTTTAAAAAAAGCGAAAGAGTATATAAAAGCAAGTAAAAAATTCACTTTGGCCCAGCTTCTTTTTGCCCAGGAAAGACTACTGGATACAGAGTTTTATATTAAAAAAGGCAGAGAAAAACCGGATATTGCTATCCAGAGAGCGGTTATAGATATACTCTCCCATCAAACACCCACCACCCAACCCCCAATACCCAATACCCAACAACTAATAACCACTTAACCCGCAAATCGGATCTATTCAAGTTGTAGCTTCGCTGCCTCTACTGTGTTACGCAGGAGCATTGCTGTTGTTACCGGGCCCACTCCCCCGGGTACAGGGGTAATATAAGAGGCTCTTTCCCTGGCAACATCAAATTCCACATCTCCGACTATTTTTCCTCCCACGCGGTTAATTCCCACATCAATAACAATAGCTCCTTCCTTTACCCACTCTCCCTTTATTAAATTAGCCTTACCCACAGCTACAATTAATATCTCCGCTTTTCTCACATAATCGGGTAAGGTTCCTCTCTCTCCCGTTGCAATATGACATACCGAAGTTGTTACAAATTTATCCAGAAGAAGAAGAGCTGTAGGTTTTCCAACTATATCACTGTGGCCCACCATAACAGCCTCTTTTCCGTAAAGGTCAACTCCTGTTGATTTAACCAGCTCTATAATTGCCATAGCTGTGCAGGGACCAAGAATTGGTTTGCCATAAACCACCATTCCCATGTTGGCAGGAGATACTCCTTCCGCATCTTTTTTAGGATCAATGAGTTGCTGAAGCTGCCGGGCATCAAGATGGCCAGGAAGAGGCATCTGGAGGATTATTCCACTTACCCGGGGGTCCTGGTTTAGCTTCTTGATAAAATCAGCAATCTCCTTTTGAGTCACCTTTTCATCAAATTGGTGCAGGTTGTATTCAATGCCCATCTTTTCACAGGATTTTTTCTGGGCACCGATGTAAACTTTAGATCCGGGATCCTCTCCTACCTGTATAGCGGAAAGAGAAGGAGGATTCCCCTTTTTCTTAAGCTCTTCGATCTCTTTTCGCAGGTATTCTTTTATCTCGTTGGCGATCTTTTTCCCGTCTATAATTTTGGCAGGCATTTATCACCTCCTTAAAATAACCCTTTTGTTTTTCCTGTCTCTGGATCAATATCAACATCGACAAAAGCAGGCCTTGATGGTAGTCCTGGCATGGTTTGCATGGCTCCACAGATGGGATAGAAAAATCCAGCTCCAACTGATGCTCTTATATCTCGTACCGGCAGTTTGTAATCCCGGGGCACGCCCTTCCAGTCAGGGTTGTGAGAAAGTGAGAGATGCGTTTTTGCTACATTTATAGTCATTTTAGTGAAACCCAGGTCAGTATAAAGTTTTATTTTTCTGTTAGCCTCAGGGGAGTATTCCACTCCATTGGCAAGATAAACCTTGGTAGCAATAGTCTCGATTTTCTCTTTAATAGGGATATCGTCCGGGAAGAGAAACTTCATCTCATGAGGTTTCTCTACCGCTTTTATTACCTCCCTGGCAAGATCAAGTGTTCCATCTCCTCCCTTTGCCCAGGCCTCTGAAACAGCTACACCGTCAGCTCCAGCTTCTAAGGCCTTCTTTCTTACCAGCTCAATTTCTTTATCAGTATCTGAGGTAAACCTGTTAATAGCAACTACTGCTGGAAGACCGTACATTTTTACAATTTGAATGTTCCGGGCCAGATTCTCACATCCTTTTTCTACCGCTGGAAGATTCTCTGTTTCAATTGCCTCTTTCACTTTGGATAAAGGCATCCCCGGACGAAAATGAAAAGCACCACCATGCTCCTTTAAGGCTCTAATAGAGGCCACGATGACAGCACAGTCCACTTTTAATCCACTCTGTCTGCAGGCTACATCAATTAGCTTGGTAAAGCCGCAATCAGCCCCAAATCCACTTTCAGTTACCACATAGTCAGCTAACTTAAGGGCTACAAGATTAGCCATAACAGAATTATTGCCGTGAGCTACGTTGGCAAAGGGGAATCCATGACAGATCATGGGGTGTCCTTCAGTGGATTGAACCAAGTTCGGTTTAAGAGCGTCCCTGAGAAGAACAGTCATTGCTCCTGCTACTTTAAGGTCCTCACAGGTAAC
>QMQA01000304.1 GCA_003648845.1 Candidatus Aerophobota bacterium | reverse complement strand
CCTGAAACCTAATATTACAAAAACTTTAAATATCATCTCTCCTCTTTAATTTAAGTTATGAAAAGGAGTGTTTATGAACCAGAATATCATTTTTTCTCCGGTAAGGGCGGTGTGGGTAAAACATCTATTGCTTCGGCCACTGCTCTGTGGTTTGCAGAAAGGGGTAAAAAAACTCTTATAATCTCTACAGACCCGGCACATTCTCTGTCTGATGCTTTCAGAAAGAAAATAGGTGGAAATATTAAAAGAATTGAGAAAAACCTTTACGCTGTCGAAATCGATCCGAAAAAAGCGGTAGAAGAATATAGAAAGAAATTCATGCCTGAAATAGAAAAAATAGAGTTTTTGAAAGGTTTTGGTATTAATGAGACATTTGATGTAATGGGTACAGCACCGGGAATAGATGAAATTGCTTCTTTTGATAAGTTTCTTCAGTTTATGAATTCCTCGGAGTATGAGGTTATAATATTCGATACTGCACCCACCGGACACGCACTTAGGTTTCTTTCTTTGCCTGATATTCTTGATTCATGGATAGGAAAAATGATAAAGATGCGTATGAAATTTTCAGCTGTAGTATCGATGGTAAAAAGGATACTTCCCTTTGGAACTCCTGAAGAGGATATCGATCTGCGTGCGGAACATTTGGATGAAATAAAAAGCAGAATAGAAAAGGCAAGAGAAATTCTATCAGATCCGGAAAGAACGTCCTATAATATAGTTATGATACCTGAAGCTATGAGTATATACGAATCAGAGCGTTCAATTAAAGTTCTTAGAGACTACGGCATACCTGTTAAGAATATAATAGTAAATCAGATACTTCCTGAGAACAATAAATGTTCATTTTGTAAGAGCAAAAGTGCTCAGCAGAAAAAAAGGTTGAAAATGATAAGGAAAAAATTCAAAAACTATAAAATACTTGAAGTGAGGCTTTTTAAGGAGGAGGTTCATGGCAAGAAAATGCTTAAACAGCTCGCAAGAGAGCTTTATGGTTGATTCATTCTTCTTCCATCTTTCTTGCTTCCATCCTTGAAAGGATAATCGCAAAGATGAACAGACCTGTACCGCTTCCTATTATTGCATAGGAAAGATATGCCAAGGTGATATCCTCGCAATCATCTACAATACCGTTACAATCTTCGTCTATACCGTTACCGCATATCTCTTTCATGGGTTTTGCATTTGCTATGCAACTTTCGGACCATATACCATTTATACATTCTCTAAAGCCCCTGCATATCCCGTAGCCACAGGGTCTTTTTTCCCCTTCTTTGCAGAAAATGGAATATTGTGCTTCCGAGATGTGTGACAGGAGTATTATAATGAATATCGTAAAGCATAGAAAGTGATGTTTGCGCATACTTTTTAAGTTGGTTTTCTGATTATAAATATGTATTTTCCGAAACAGGATGTGGTAAAATTTCTGATAAAGGAGATTTTAAAGGAAGGTGGTATTCACTCACAGGAAGAACTTGCGGAAATTCTCAATAAAAAACTAAAAAGTGTTGATAAAGATTATACCATTTCAGGTAGGAGAGCAAGGAAAATTGCTGCTTTAATGCCTGAGGTTAAAGTAAGGGTTCATACCAGGCATGGAGAAAAACCGAAAAAATGTCCGGTTTGCGGCGGAGAGGTTTATGAGGTTTATATGAAAAATCTCAAAGGTGAAAAAATCCTGTTTGAAATAAAATGCAAAACGTGCAGCTATACAGGGAAAAATGGTAAATGGATACCGAAAAGATATGAGTTCTGGATTGAAGAGTAGAGGCTTGTAGGCTTTATATAAACTTCACTTGAAAAATATTTCTCTATGAAAGAGGTCTTTCCTGGGGTGTGGAAAAGGGGAGAAAAGCTTTTTACAGAAAATCTCGTACCCGGAGAAAAAATATTCACAAAAACTGTTGTGAAATACAGGGGAAGAGAATATAGAGAGTGGGATCCTTATAGATCAAAACCCGCTGCTGCAATCCTGAAGGGTCTGAAGGTTTTACCCCTGAGCAAAGGTGCAAAGATACTGTATCTGGGTATAGCCAATGGGACAACGGCCTCGTTTTTTTCTGATATAATAGGAAGGGAAGGTATTATTTACGGTGTGGAAATTTCCGAGCGTTCGCTTAGGGATCTTAATCTTGTGGTGGAAAGGAGAGGGAATATCGTGCCTGTGCTGGCAGATGCCAGAAAGCCTGAAAGCTATTCCTGGATAGAGCCTGTGGATGTTGTATATGAAGATGTTGCGACAAACGATCAGAGCGAGATTCTGATAAGGAATTGCAAAGTGTTTCTGAAGAAAAATGGTTTCGCAATGATAGCCATAAAGGCAAGAAGTATAGATGTTGTTAAGGATCCGAAGGAAATATATAAGGAAGAGGTAAAAAAGCTTTCAAAATATTTCAAGATTCTCGATAAAAGAGAGCTTGATCCCTATGAGAAGGATCACTTGTTCTTGGTGATGAAACGAATTTTTTAAGTTCTGAAAGCTTAATTTTAAACATGCTCAGGATACATAAAGAGATTATAAATGAGTTCGGAAGATTGAAGAATGTGAAAATAATACTATTTGGGTCTGTTGCTCGGGGGATTACACCTTTGATTCAGATATAGATATTGCTGTGGTAACTAATCAGGATGTTAGAAGAGTCGCGGAAAAATAGCCGATGAAGTTTTTGCTAAATATGGAAAACTCGTATCACTTAAGTTTTTTAGCGAAAAGGAATTTAACAAAGAAGGTAATCCTATAATCAGGAAAATAAAGAAAGAGTGAATAGTATGGAAGATGCAGTGAAGGATTTGGACTAAGATTGATTAAAGAAGGCAGGATTCCGAAGAAGTACGGAAGTATATTGAGACATATCTTCGAGGCAAGGGAAAGCGGTGATTATGAAGTTTATGCTGTTTTTGAT
>QMQA01000303.1 GCA_003648845.1 Candidatus Aerophobota bacterium | reverse complement strand
GATAACGAAGGTATCTGTTAAGGAAGTACGGAAACGTATTTATTATTACAGCCATAATCACGAGATTTCCCAAAACACCGCTATCCCCTATCACCAAACCTGTACCTATCAGCAATACTCCAATACCGATAAGCGCGATTGTTGTTCTTGCAATTTTTATCATTGATCTACACCTCTGATGGAGATATACCCCTCACAAGAATGATAAACCCTATTGAAACCAAAGGTATGACAAAGAATACAAGAAAGGTTTGAAGCATTAAAACATTTCCTGCTAAAGGGGTCATCATGGCTGTTAAAACTATGGAAAAAAGCGAACCTATTATCACAAGAGTAATGTATATCTCTGTATATAGAGAGATTGTTTTTGCATACTCGTTAAGCGATCTTCTGTAATGGTTCATAAACACTCGTGTTTTACCAGACAGGTATTTTTCAATATCCCCTCCTGTGGTTATAACCGAGGACATTCCCCACAAGAGATCAGAAAACATTTCTGAAGGTGTTCTGTTTGCTGCTCTTTCTATAGCTGTGGGAAGATCCATACCAAGAGATGTAACATCGTTATATATCCTTTCCGCTTCTTTGCCTATTATTCCACCTTTTTTTGCCAAAGCCTTAAAAATCTCCACAGGATTTATGCCTGAGGAAGCTGATGTTGCCATGTAAAAAACAGCAAAGGGAAGAGATCTGTCTATTTTATTTTTCATGTTTTTAGCGAGCAGTGAAGGATAATAATAACCTAATAAAAATATCATTCCTGAAAGAATGATGGACAGTAGTATTGAAAAGGTATATGCGAATATCATATCTGCAGCTGTTGCAATCGGTATCACATTGCCTATGAGAAGCGTAACAAAAAAAGACCCTGCAATCATGGATACAATCAGAGTTATAAGCGAATAGAACAGTATATTACACAAATATTCATGCACAGGCGTCTTTATTCCAGCTTTTTTCAGATTGGTTTTGAGTGTATCGAAATAAGGCACGTACCGTTTTACTATATCCCCAAACAGCATCAATGCAATTTTTTTCATCTTCAAGCACCTATAAAGCTAAAAAAGGATATTTATTCTTGATGAGATTAAGAATGCTTTGAGGGTTAGAATAGTATCTACTCACAATTTTTGCGAACTCAACATAATCCGTGATACCTTCGATCAGCATCCATTCTAATACAAGTTTTCTCCTTATCAATTCCTGTTTTATCTTTTTTTCATCCATTCCAAGCTTTAATGCTATATTCCTTAGAACAGTTGACTTGCCTACAATAGCAAACCTGTCTCTCCTTGCATCCCATTTGAACACATCCTTTGTTACTGGTCTGTCTTTTTCAATACCAACAATCTCTATTATGGTGTTGGCCCTTCTTACATACTTCTCTCCTATTCTTGACATGACCAAAAATACAATTATATTTATATTTTCAAGTAATGTTGGTGGAAGGGATATCGGTGGAGTCGTCAACCTGTCAATAAGCTGTGAAATAGAAGCTGCATGTATTGTTGCAAGACTTGGGTGTCCGGTAGCCATTTGCTGAAAGAGAACAAAAGCCTCCTTTCCTCTAACCTCTCCCATAACTATGTAATCAGGTCTCTGTCTTAATGAAGACTTGAGCAAATCAAAAAGCGTAACCTCCCCGTGCCTTTCCTTTTCTGAAAGTGGTGTTCTTGCAACCTCCGGTATCCAGTGAGGGTGAGGAAGCCTGAGTTCGGGTGTATCCTCTATACTTACAACCTTAAGACTGGGTTTGATGAAAAGTGAAAGAGCATTTAGTAAGGATGTCTTTCCAGTAGCAGTTCCACCAGAGATCAGTATAGATTGCCCGTTTTCCACAGCAAGCCACAGGTACGCAAGCTGAGTGGAATCCAGTGTCCCGTATTTTAACATGTGGATGGGGGTTAAAGGCTCTTCCGTGAATTTCCTTATGGTAAAGTTAGAGCCCTTTCTCGCTATATCCGTGCCCAAGGTTGCCTGAACCCTTGAACCATCTGGAAGCGCTGCATCAAGCAAAGGTTCCGCTATATTTATCGTTTTTCTGCATTTCTGTGCAAGTTTTATTACAAATGTGTTGAGCTCTTCTTCATCTTCAAATATGACATTAGTCTTTACAGAACCTATTCTAGTATCCCTGTGATAAACATAGATAGGAATGTTGACTCCATCACACGATATATCCTCTATATTTGGATCGTTCATTAATGGTTCTATTTTTCCCAAACCGATTATATCCCTCTCTATATAGTAGAGAAGTACCTCTTTTTGCTCATCACTCAAACCACCTTCCTCCGAAAGGATGTTTAACACTTCTTCCCTGAGAAGGTCTTTAGCCTTTATCACACCTATTTTATAAAAATTAACATCCAGTCTCTCTTCAAGCTCTCTTTTGAGTTTTTCTATCAGCTCCTTGTCATGTTGAGATAAAGGAGGTTCAACTACATCATAAATGAGTTCTCCACGATTTTTATCCCAGTGGATGTGTGCATAGGCAAAAACCTTCTCACCCTTTTTTGGAGAGCGAGGTATAAGATTATAGGTAATATCAATACTCTGAATATCCTTTTTTTCCATTTCCTGTGTAATGGAAAGATTGAATAAGCCTGATGTGGTTACATGGGTAAGTTCTATTCCTTCGGGTTCCTTTTTAAGGTGCTGGGTCTCGGTTGTGGTGACCGTGGCTGGAAAAACCATGTAAGGAAATGGAGCTTGCATTTCCCCCTTTTCTATTCTTTTTTTCTCAAGTGCTATACAACCCCTTCTCAGGACTTTTAGTATTTTTCTTGCAGATAGATATCCGCTCATATTTTCCCTTCCTATTTTATTATAATTTTGTTTCCACTCTTATAAATCACAAAATCTCCTGCTGAACTGTAAACAGTACCATCGAGAGAAATATTGAGT
>QMQA01000302.1 GCA_003648845.1 Candidatus Aerophobota bacterium | reverse complement strand
GGTGAGGAAATTGCTCTCTCTTTTTTGAGGAAAAGAGGATACAACATCTTAGATAGAAACTTTCGCTGCCGTCTCGGAGAACTTGATATTGTAGCTGAAGAAAATAATCAGATTGTATTTATAGAGGTTAAGACTCGTGAAAATCTGAATTTCGGTCTTCCACAGGAGTCACTGGATTATCTCAAGAAAAAACGTCTTACCAGATTAGCTCTGTTTTATCTTGCCTCTCGTCACCTTAAGAATATTTCCTGCAGGTTTGATGTGGTTGCTGTTTTTTTAAAGAAAGGCAGGGTGGAGAATATCCATCTTATAAAAAACGCCTTTGAAGCTACTTTCTAAACAGATACAGGTTTTCAGGGAGGGATGAGCTTGAAAGAAAAATTAAATATTGGACTGATAATGCTGATTTTCTCACTGCTGATGGGTATTTTCTCCGGTATGTCAATTTTTGAGCTGCTAAAAAGTCTTATACTGGTTGTTACAGATTCTGCGACACTGAACGTAGTGGGAGCTATCGTCCTTATTTTAATACTGGGCAATCTTTTAAATGAAGCTGGAAGTTTGAGAAAGATTAACTTATCCGTTGAGACTTTTATCAAAGACAGACGACTCACACTCATAATTCCTTCAGCTTTGATGGGACTTTTGCCAGCACCTGCAGGAGCAATGCTTTCGGCACCTGTGGTGGAAGAATCCGGAAATAAAATGGGATTAAGTGCTGAAATTAAGACTTTTTTAAATTACTGGTTTCGTCATGTATGGGAATATGTATGGCCAATTTATCCAGGGATTATTTTAGCTGTTGCTATTTTAAATGTTCCACTGCAAAAACTGATAGTTGCCCAGCTTCCTTTAACTTTAGCTGCTATTTTTGCCGGGGTTGTATTTGGCCTTGGCAAAATCTCTGATAAAAAACCTGAAGAGGATGGGAAAAAGACTTTTAAAGGAGTTTACGAGTTTTTTCTCTATGCCTGGCCCATTTTTGCTATAATCTTTCTTGTTTTAGTATTTAAAGTGGATCTGATATTGTCTTTGCTCATAATTGTTGTCTTTGCTCTGTTTATAACAAAAATGGATAAAAAAAGGCTCCCCTTTATTCTTAAAAATAGCCTGTCCTGGAGAATGATTCTTTTGATAGTTTCAGTAATGTTGTTTAAAAGAATTCTTGAGACCTCTGGCATGCTCTCGGTTATTCTGGGGTTGTTTGATTATTTAAAGGTTTCCTCTCTGATTACTTTATTTTCTATTCCTTTTTTTGTAGGTTTTGTCACCGGAGTTACTCCGGCCTTTGTAGGAATTAGCTTACCTGTTCTTTTACCCATTATCGGGACAAGTTCTCCTGACCTTACATATGTCATGCTGGCTTATGCCGGCGGGTTTAGTGGATATCTTTTATCTCCTGTACATCTTTGTCTTGTTGTGACAGTGCAGTATTTTAAGGCTGATTTTACCAAGGTATATAAGCTTGTTATCTTACCCGTTGTCTTTGTAGCTCTGGTTGCTTTTACAATCGCGATCTTACGGGATGCCTTAGGATAATTGATTTTTTCTTTTTAAATTGAGCTGTTTATCAAAAAAAATGAAAAAGGAAACCCTGAGGGAGAAGTTCGCAGGTTCTATGCTGGGTACTGCGGTGGGAGATGCCCTGGGAGCTCCCACAGAGGGATGGGGAAGGTTTGCAGGAAGAAGGATGATAAGTGGCAGATACACAGATGATACCCATATGATGATCGGTGTTGCCGAATCACTGATTGAGAAAAGGGGATTTGATGGAGAGCATATGGCTTTGACCTTTATGCAAAACTTTTACAGAGAACCCTGGCGGGGATATGGTCCAGGACCTCCCTGTGTATTTAAACTTATAAAAAGCGGAGAAAGGTGGGACAGAGCTGCCGAAAAGCTGTATGAAGGTGGATCTTACGGTAACGGAGGTGCTATGAGGATTGCCCCTGTTGGGCTTTTTTATTATGATGAACCGGAAAAACTTTACCAGGTTGCCTGTCAGAGTGCCAGAATTACCCATTCTCATCCTCTGGGTATGGAAGGAGCAGTACTTCAAGCCAGGGCAGTGGCTCTTGCTACAGTCTGTACCGCAAAAGTTGACCCTGAGGGTTTTCTAAAAGAGTTGGAGAATTTTATCCAGAGCGAGGTTTATCGGAAAAAGATCAATAAAATTTATAAACTTTTGTCCTGTAAAGAGGATAAAATAAAGATTGTTAAAGAGCTGGGCAATGGAATTGAGGCTTTTAACTCAGTACCTGCTGCTATTTATTCTTTTCTTTCCAACCTGGATAGTTTTGAAGAAGCGGTAATTTATGCTGTTTCTCTGGGGGGTGATACTGATACTATTGGTGCAATGACTGGGGCTATTGCTGGTGCTTACCATGGAGTGAAGGGTATACCCTGTGAATGGAAGAATCTCCTGGAGAATAAGATTAAAGGGAGGGATTATATTCTGGGCCTTGCCACCAGGTTATGGAAGATAAAATTCGAGGTTTAGATTTATTTCGGGAAGAGAGGGTAATATGGAGCCAGGATACCTTCAGCTGTACCGAAACAGGGAACTTGAGGGAAGAGTGGAACTCCTTTACAGGATACTGGAAAATTGCACCCTTTGCCCGAGAGAATGCGGGAAAAATAGGTTAAAAGATGAGAGAGGCTGGTGTGGTATGGGGAAAGACCTTATTGTATCATCCATTCATCCTCACTTCGGAGAAGAACCTGAACTTGTAGGAAGGGGAGTGTTTGACCTGATGCTGGGAAAAGGGGGCTCAGGAACCATTTTTTTAGCGGGTTGCAACCTCCTGTGTGTTTTTTGTCAAAACTGGGAGATAAGCCATCTTAAACAGGGAAGGAAAATGAGTTCGGAGGAAGTAGCTGAAGGTATGATTTATCTACAAAACAGAGGT
>QMQA01000301.1 GCA_003648845.1 Candidatus Aerophobota bacterium | reverse complement strand
CACTCCAGCGCCACACCAGGGAACTGGCTATCCAGAACCAAATTCTCAGCGTTATCCCTGCAGCGCAAAACCTGGATGAGTTGGTCAATCTCATCCTGAAGAAAGTCATGGATTTCCTGCATGTGAGGCTTGCCGCTATCTACCTGCTACAGCATAATGAGCTGGTGTTGCGTGCCTGGCAGGGCTTTTCCGATGAGTTCCGCGCTCAGACAATCTCTTTCTCCATCGACAATCTTCCAGTCTGGATACAAAAACCGGGTGTTTTCAATGAACGGCTGAATGAAAAAGGTATCCTGCCCGATTTTGCCAAAAAAGAAGGAATCCAAACCCTGGCATGTATTCCATTGTATCTACCATCGACTCAGAAAAACAAAAAGGAGAGGTGGCCTGGCACCATTATCGTAGCCAGCCGGCACTACGAGGGGGTAAGTAAAGAGAGCATAAGTGCCCTTACATCTATGACCCATCAGTTAGCAATGGCGATTGACCATTTTTATACCTCTCAAGCCGCCCAGGAACGACTTATCCGCCTGCAAACTTTGCGTGAGATTGACCGCGCCATCATCCAGCATCTGGAGCTGAAGGAAGTATTAAATGTGGTTTTAAAGCAGGTACCAAAAAAATTGGGTGCCGATGCTGTGGCCATCAGCCTTATGAATGAGGAACAGACACGAAGTCGAGTTTTTGCGATGCGTTTTCCAAACGGGACGATCATCGAAAAAGAGACATTCGCCATTTCGGAGAGCCTGCTCCACTGGTTTGTAGACAGGCAAAGACCGGTAATTATCTACAACTTACATAAAGACCCTCGTGTCCAGATGCATCGTACACTTATCCATAAAAGGAAGCTGGTCTCTTACCTCGGCGTACCACTGGTTGTCCGAAACAAAACCATTGGCATCCTGCACATTCTAACTACCAAACCCAAGGTTTTTACGGATGAAGATATAGAATTTTTTCACACACTGGGAGGACAGGCAGCAATTGCTATTGAAAATGCACAAATGTATGCAGAAATTGCAAGACGGGCAGAGGCAGTAGAGGAGATGTTGAGAACACAGCTTAAGATAGTCAGTGCCAGACCCGAACACATTACGCAGGTGATACTGGAGTCATTGCAGCGCTGTATTGGCATTGAAAAGGCGGGTATGTTTCGTTATAAAGAGAAAACAAGGACTTTAATCCTGGAAGATGCAATCGGCTTTTCGCCCGAAGTGGTAAACCAGGCAAGGCAAAGCTTAATTTTCCGTCTCGGTGAAAAGAGAGGACTGGTAGGGCTTGTGGCACTCACACATAAATCACTTTATCTACCGGATTGTCAAACCGATCCACGCTGGGTACAGGTAGAACCAACGATTTGTTCGGCCTACCTTGTACCTCTGGTATTCGGAAGACATCTTTTCGGGGTTATAATTCTGCTGGCATCTGAACGTTATGCCTTTCCTGCCCCTCAACGCATACTGGCAGACCTGTTTGCTCACTATGCCGGAGCAGCACTGGAGACTGCGAGGCTCCTCACCCAGATACAAGAGGCAGAACGACAATATCGTTCAATCTTTGAGAATGCAAATGAAGGTATCTTTCAGCTTATACCTTCTGGAGGATTTATCAGAGCCAATCCGGCGCTGGCGCGAATATTGGGCTATGACTCTCCTGAAGAAGTGATCAGAAATATCACTGACACCAAGCATCAGCTCTTTGTGGAACCTAACAGCTATGAAGAGTTTGTTAACCTGGTAGAAAAATACGGTCTTGTATCAAATTTTGAGTCTCAGATTTATAACAAAGATAATCGTAAAATATGGGTTTCAATAAACGCACATGGTATCAGGGATGTAGCTGGTACACTACTTTACTGTGAAGGCACAATTGAAGATATTACCAGGCGTAAGAGGGCGGAGAAAAAACTCAGACAAACTTTTGAAAAGCTCCAAGCGGCTCTGGAGGGAACGGTGTATTCCTTGGCATCAGCATTTGAAAGAAGAGACCCATATACAGCAGGGCATCAGAGGCGGGTAACCAACCTCGCCTGTGCTATCGCAAAAGAGATGGGACTTTCTCAAAAACAAATTCAGGGAATCCGTATGGCCGGACTTATTCATGATCTTGGTAAAATATATGTACCTTCTGAGATTCTCAGCAGACCCGGCCAGTTAACCGAAAGCGAATTTAATATCATAAAAACCCACCCAGAAGTTGGCTATCAGATATTAAAAGATGTCGAATTTCCCTGGCCGGTTGCAAAAATTATCCTCCAGCATCATGAAAGAATGAATGGATCTGGTTATCCTCAAGGTCTATCAGGTGATGAGATTCTTCTTGAGGCAAGAATTCTGGCAGTAGCTGATGCTGTTGAGGCTATGTCTTCTCACAGACCTTACCGCCCGGCTTTAGGTATAGGTGAGGCACTTGGAGAAATTTTAAAGGGTAAAGGAGTTCTTTATGCCCCTGAGGTAGTAGATACCTGTGTAGGGCTTTTTACTGAGAAGAGATTCACTTTTGAGTAAACCTATAGCTGACAAATTTGTCACCTGGATAGGTTTCTTGACCGACGTAGAAATAAAGGTATAATAAGGCAGGAAGAAAGATATATTAAGGATCTAAATGAAAAGTCAGCAAAAAGAGAAAACAATAGGTATCCTGGGAGGAATGGGTCCTTATGCTACAGTTGAACTTTTCAGCAAAATTTTAAAATTCACTCCCGCCAGGAAAGACCAGGAGCATTTAAGGATCATCATTGACAATAATCCAAAAATTCCTGACAGAACAGAGGCAATCCTGGGAAATGGAAAGAGCCCTTTGCCCGAGATGATAGCCACAGCAAAGAATTTAGAGAAAGCAAAAGTTGATTTTATACTTATTCCCTGTAATACCGCTCACCCTTAAAAAACAAAAAAGGGGACAGTCCCCTTTTTT
>QMQA01000300.1 GCA_003648845.1 Candidatus Aerophobota bacterium | reverse complement strand
TCCTAAGACAGTTAATTTCATAAAAGTATCTTCTCCTGGAAATAACATGCCTGATTGAAGTTACCAGAGATAAATTAAGGTAAATTCGCCCGTATGTCAACCCAAAAAGCTAAGTTTCTCTTTGCAATCAAGGTGTCTGAATAAAAAGCTAACAGGATACGGATCTTTCTCATCTTGTCACAGGGAAAAGACTCTGATATAATAACAAAGCATATTTGGGTAACACATACCCGGGAGGAATAAATGGAATACAATATAAAAAATATAAAGCTCTCTTCTGAGGGAAAAGCTAAAATAGAATGGGCTCTTTCCAATATGAAAGTTCTAAGTGTTATTAGAGAAAGATTTTCCCGCGAAAGGCCCCTTGAGGGGGTGAAAATTGGAGCCTGTCTTCATGTGACTCCTGAAACAGCAGCTTTAGCCTATACACTGAAAACTGGTGGAGCCAGAGTCAGACTTTGCGCATCAAATCCCCTCTCTACTCAAGATGAGGTAGCAGCCTCTCTTGTTAAGGATTATGAAATAGAGGTTCTTGCAATTAGAGGGGAAACAAAAGACCTTTATTATGAGCATATTCAGAAAACATTAGAACTTGAACCGGATATTACCATGGACGATGGAGCAGACCTTGTTTCCACGATTCACTCTAAAAATTTAAATTTTACAGATAAAATTGTGGGGGGGACCGAGGAAACTACCACCGGAGTTATAAGATTAAAAAGTCTTGCAAGAGAAAACAAATTAAAATACCCCATAATAGCTGTTAATGATGCTGATACAAAGCATCTTTTTGATAATCGCTATGGTACCGGTCAGTCAACCATTGATGGGATACTCAGAGCAACAAATTATCTTCTGGCAGGGTCTACCTTTGTTGTATGTGGATACGGTTGGTGTGGAAGAGGAATTGCCATGAGAGCAAGGGGAATGGGGGCAAAAGTCATAGTGTGTGAGGTAGATCCCCTCAAAGCCCTGGAGGCGGTAATGGATGGCTTCTGGGTAATGCCGTTAAAAGAGGCCTGCCTCAGAGGAGATATATTTGTTACCAGCACGGGGAATAAGAGTGTAATAAGAAAAGAGCACTTCCTTTTGATGAAAGATGGAGCAGTTCTGGCAAACTCCGGACACTTTAATGTGGAAATTGACCTTGACGATTTAAATGAAATTGTCATTAAAAAAAGAAAAACTCGTGAAAATGTTGAGGAGTTTCAGTTAAAAGATGGAAAGAGAATAAATGTTCTTGCAGAGGGAAGACTGGTGAATCTCTCGGCTGCAGAAGGGCATCCCTCGATGGTAATGGATATGAGTTTTGCCAACCAGGCTCTCTGCTGCGAATACCTGGTGAAAGAAGGGAAAAATCTCAAAAGAAAAGTATACAGGGTGCCAGAAGATATTGATAAGGAGATCGCAAGGCTAAAGCTTGAAAGTATGAATATCCAGATTGACGAGCTTACAGAAGAGCAAAAAAAATATCTATCTTCCTGGCAAATAGGAACCTGATTTAAATTTATAAGAAGGAGCTTGATATGATGGCAGTTGTTGAGATAGGTGGAAAACAATATAAGGTATCTCCTGGAGACAGGGTAAAGGTGGAAAAAATACCTGTTGAGGTTGGGAAAGAGGTAGTCCTGGATAAAGTTATTGCAGCTAAGAAGAATGAGGAGAAAATGGAGATTGGAACACCTTTTCTGGATAAGGTCAGGGTAAGGGCAAAAGTAATAGATCAGGGAAGGGATAAGAAAATTATCGTATATAAATTCAAGCGCCGCAAAAATTACCACCGAAAATATGGTCACCGCCAACCCTTTACCCTGCTTAAAATAGAAGAAATTAAGTGGGAAAAAGGTAAAGGAAAAAGATAAGATTCAAAATTAGTAAGATTTCACTTTAATTAAAATTACTGGAGAGGTGGCTGAGTGGACGAAAGCGGTTGATTCGAAATCAACTGAGCGCCGAAGAGGTGCTCCGTGGGTTCGAATCCCACCCTCTCCGCCAGACGTAAATATATTTTTTAAACTGCCTGGCAGGAAAACTTTTAAAAATCAATAATTTTGCTATAAATAAAAAAGAGGTAAGGATGGGTAAAAAAGAATATACTCTCCTTTACGGAAAAAAAGAGGTAACATTTAAAATAGATGAAAAAAATGTAATTGGACATCTTTTACCCAGAAAGGTATCTCCACCTAAGGACGAAAGCTCACTAATCCAGGATGCTCTTAAAAATCCACTTGAAACCCCTTTACTTCCCGAGATAGTTTCTCCAAAAAGCAAAGTTGTTATTATTACAAGCGATATAACCAGGCCCACTCCCTCTTATAAAATGCTCCCTCCCCTCATCCAGCAACTTAGAGAAGCTGGCGTGAAACAAAAAAATATCAGTATAGTTTTTGCTCTGGGTCTTCACAGAAAACACACACCTGCAGAACAGAAAAATCTTGTCGGGGACAATATCTATGAAGAATACAGGTGCGTGGATCATCAAAAAGAAAATTGTCTTGATATGGGGAAAACCAAAAGTGGAATACCTATCCAGATATTCAGGGAGGTAGCCGAGACAGATATAAAAATATGTCTGGGAAATATAGAACCTCACTACTTTGCAGGATATACAGGAGGAGCAAAATCTATAATGCCTGGTGTATCTTCCCCCGAATCGGTAACTTCAACTCATAAGCTTATGTTCTTGCCAGGATCTGTCGCAGGAAAAATAGAAGGTAACCCCACAAGAGAGGCTATTGAAGAAGTGGGAAAAAAGGTAGGAGTCGATTTTATCTTTAACGTGGTTCTCAACCCTCAAAAAAAAGTTATAGCCGCTGTTGCTGGAGATAAAACCTTAGCCCATCGCAAAGGATGCAGCTTTGCCGATGAGTGCTTTAAAGTGCCTATCAGAGAAAGGGCCGATGTAGCAATTGTTAGTAC
>QMQA01000299.1 GCA_003648845.1 Candidatus Aerophobota bacterium | reverse complement strand
TTTTTAAAGCGAAGGCTGCATTAAAGGCATCAGCAAAGGAGATATTCTTTTCCGTGTATATATCCAATGCCAGCTGATATATCTCCTTGTTGGAAAGTTTTAAGCCTCTTAACTCAATAATGGGAGATAAGAGCTCCTTTATCTTTTCCCTTGGAACCCCATAGAAACTTTGCAAGGTAAAAACTATTTCAAATAGAACAAGAGGAGATGTTATAACCCTTTCCTCTCCCCTTTCCACCCTTTTCAAGAGTTTTAAAACTCTCTGTGCCTTTTCCTCATCGTCCCGGGTAAAGTAACGAATCAAAAGGTTTGTATCCAAAAAACGCATTTTAAGCTTCCTTACCTGCTTGTTCTCCTACCCTTTTTTCAAAGAGTTCTCTCATTCTTTTGAAGTCCTCAGGCCTTCTCTTTGGTTTTACCTTTCCGAAGTTGGAATCCAGAGCTTTGGCGGGCTTTATCTTAACTACTCCTTTTTCAATCTCAAATTTAACTCTATCCCTGGGCTTTATCCCCAGATATTCCCTTATTCTTTTTGGAATGGTCACCTGTCCCTTTTTAGTTAGAGTGGTCACATCTGTTCTTATAGGCATCTAATTCTCCTTTTATATTACTTTAATTTTTTGTATTACCTATTTTAATAGAAACTACTTAAAAGTCAATGCTTGGTGAAAATATTAACAGTTCAGCCGCTGAGTTACCAGGGCTTAGGAGAGTGATATGAATTTTAAACTCTCACGATGGCATTACGAGAATTATTGTTTGTATATAAATAAAGTCTTTTAATGTCAAATGTTGAGACCTGACCCCAATTTTCAGGCAGGTATAAAAGACAAAACCGAGCTAAAGAAGATAATTGATAGGATATTCCTTACAACCTCAGGAAAACATCTGGCAAAAAAGATATATTTATCCAGCGGCCTATCTCTTTGAGGTAAGATATTTTATCAACTCAAAAACATCCCGACCTGCCCAATCTCTGGCTCCTATAGCCTTGCCCATTATTTTTCCTTCTACATCTATAAGGAAAGTTGTAGGGATAGCCCTAATTCCATAGGTTCTTGCCACCTCTCCTTTGGAGTCTAAAAGTACAGGAAAGGTGTAACCTTTCTCTTTCATAAATGATTTTACCATCTCTTTTCCTTCCCGAATATTCACTGCTATGATAACAAATTTGTCATTTTTAAATTTTTGCCAGAGCTTCTCCATAGCAGGCATCTCCCACTGGCAGGGGCCACACCAGGTGGCCCAGAAGTTAAGGAAAACTGCCTTACCCTTAAAATCCTTTAGACTTACTTTGACTCCTTCCAGGTTTTCCAGGGTAAAATCCGTTGCCTTTACTGGAGGGCTGAGTTTTTGAATACTAAGGAAGCTATAAAGACTCTCATAAGATTTTTCTTTTACCTTTATTCTTCCCATCCACAGTAAAAATACAAAAATAGAAACCAGTAAAAGGACCCCTACCATCACCAATTTTCTTACTTTCATTCCCTGCCTCACCTCTTCATCGTTTTCCAATTTTATTTGGTACCTAAATATTGAATTTGCTTAGAAAGGGAAACCACTTATTAAAGACAGCCGTTAAAATCAAGAAGTAGTCAGTCACTAAAAGAATTCCTACTCCTATGAGAAGGATACCGCTGATAATCGAGATAAGGCGCAGGTGTCTCTTTAACCTCTGATACCGCTCCAGGAAAGCCTCCAGACCTAAAGAGACTAAGAAAAATGGCAGAGCAAGCCCTGCCGAATAAGCCGTTAAGAGCGCAATACCGGAGAAAATAGAGTTAGTTGTAGAGGCATAAAATAAAATGGAGGCCAGGATAGGGCCGATACAGGGAGTCCAGCCGGCAGCAAAGACAACTCCTACCAGAGAGGAACCAAGATAACCTACAGGTTTTTCCTTAAGATGGAATTTTTTCTCCTTTTGAAGAAAATTTAGATTAATCAGCCCAGTAAAGTGTATACCCAGGAGAATAATAAAAGTCCCTCCTATTCTGGCTATCCATCCCTGGTATCTGCTGAGAATCTTACCTGCAAAAGAAGCTGAAGCTCCAAGGAGAATAAAAATAAGAGAAAAGCCAAGAACAAACATTAAAGAATGAATTATGGTTAGCTTTCTTATCCTGTGAGTTTTTCCTTTTCTGATAAGATCATCCAGAGAAATCCCAGTAATAAAAGAAAGATAGGAAGGAATGAGGGGAAGAACACAGGGAGAAAGAAAAGAAAGAAATCCTGCTCCTAAGGCGGCAAAAAAAGAGATGTTTTCCATTTTTTCTAAACCTTCGCCAATTTAATTTATTGAGTAACTTCCTTCCACTCATTAGGCTCATTAGATACAACCTTGTAAAAGACCGAGTGGCAGTTATATTTTCATCTTTCCTCTGATTTTTCTTTTAGCACTCCGCATCTTTTAAGTCTTTCTTCGTATTGTTCAATGTATTATCAATCTCATTTAAAATAGGAATTATATGTTGATTGTCCAAATAGTAAACTTTGCTTTTCCCATCGCGCCTTGACACCACAAATCCACAGCTTTCCAGACACTTTAAATTATGCGAAACTCTACTCTGTTCAAATCTTAATCGTTTTGAAATGCTGGTAACATCTAATAATTCTTTTCTGAGCAGCTGTATTATTTCAAACCTTGTTTTGTTGGAAAGCGCCTTAAAAAATAATTTATATGATGTTAACCTCATATGATATATTCATCATAATAATTTGTAATATTTTGTCTATGCTTGACAGGATAAACCTGCTCGACCTTTCCTTTGTGCTCTGTAAGAAGCCCACAGGCTTCCAGTGGATACTTTTGCCTGCAATGTTCCAGAATAGCTTTTAAATGAGGCTCTCTTAAAAAAACCATTGTCTTTTGGCTCAAAGATTATTAAATTTATAATCTATTTTTTTATGCTATTATGTATAT
>QMQA01000298.1 GCA_003648845.1 Candidatus Aerophobota bacterium | reverse complement strand
CACCAAGGGTTTGGAGATGGGTGCTTTTTCGCCTTATAGATTTCATCTAACTGAAGATGTAGAAGAGATATATGCATATATTCCTGCGGTCTCGCATCCTTCCTATGAAATAAATAGTTATTATGGAAGGTGCTTAACCGATACGATGAAAAACATATGCGGTATAAATCCGTTGGATACTTTCAAGCACCATAAATATGTGTATGTATCTGATTGTTCCTATGAATCTGTTTCAAAAATTGTAGAGGATCTTTCATGGTGTAAAGACTTGATAAATAAACTCGATATGTGGACGCTTAGAAATACGGAAACCGTAAAGAGATTAATGCTTCAGTACTGTGATGCGGAGTTAAGGTGTGTGTGATAGCATGAATGAAAATTCACCTCAGATAGTGCATTGTTTCGGTGTGGTATTGGTGTGCTATTTGCTTATCACACTGCCCATGGTAAGTGCAACGAATATAAATTTGATATACGGCGGAAACACTGTGGATAGTATTGAATACAATCCCTCGAATTTTGTTAAAATTACAAGCAACATCTATGATGATGAGGAACCGCAATTATGGAGGGATGAATATATAAAGGTTGGTTTGAATGTGGAAAACGCTACAGGTGATGTGAGGATAGTGAAAGGTTATGTTTATCCGTGCAAGGATATGAACCCGTCTGAATGCATAAGTAATACTGCTCCAGAAACATTTGCAGAAACTTTTGAAAAAACCTATAATTGGATTGATATAAGAAACAAGGACGTGTATCCCCAACCGAGTTCAGATAATCCTGAAATTTCAAGATTTCTGGTGCTTGCTAAGGTTTCCAAAGCGGGAAGGCTGTTCTGGACGGGTTTGATATTCGAGATAAGGCGAGTTGATTATAATCTTTTCTCTTCCTATAGCTTAGATGCTACGGATACCGAGATTTACATAAATGATTATTCCTATGTATCGATTGTTAGCGATTTTATTCGCAATAATTTTATAATACCTTTCAATACACAGTGGATCAATAGGATAGTTTTTTACGGAGCGGAATACATCTTCAGCATCAGGGGAACACCGGAAAACATCATCAGTGCACAGGAAAACGAAAGCACGGAAATAACGTTTGTTCCTGATATGCTTTTTGTGTTTTCAAACGCTACTCAGGGATTTTACAGTGCTGTTGTTATAAATCATACAGAACCATCGACCTGTGGTTTTAATGGTTGCGAACCAGGAGAGACATCGGATAACTGCTGTATAGATTGCGGTTGTGTGTCTGGATATTACTGCGATATCGGTTATGGATACTGCAGAAGCGAAAACGAGATTCACATGAGCCTTTATGGAATGCCTCAAACAGAATTGATGAATTGCTATATTGCTCATAAAATAAACGTCAGCGTGATTATAAACAATCCGCCGAGTGATATGACCGTGTCTGCATGGAAAGCTGTATTAAATGGGGAAGAACAAGAGATATCTTGTTCGAATGTTTTTGGAAGCGTGTATTCTTGTACAGTTACAGTTTCAGCACTACCGAACTGTGGTGAGGGTGAGTTTATGCTCACTTCAAATTATATAGAGAATGAGATAGCATACAGTGACGGAAGTGTACAGAAAACAAAAAGATTGTTGGTATCCCTTCCTGATATAACAATCTCGTCCTATACCTGCGGTGATGGAAAGTGTGAAAATAATAAAGGTGAAGACCTTGGAAGGTGCTGTTATGACTGCGGGTGTGCTGGAGGATACTACTGCGATGTTCGCATCACAAACAACCTTCCGGACCCGAAGAGCGGAACCTGTAAAATAAAGCTAAGAGACTCTGATATAGAAGTCTTCATGAATCAGACCGTTTTCTATTCAGGAAGTTTTCAGGTGGGTGCGGAGATAAGCGTAAACAATCCTCCAAGGTCCCTTGAACTGCTTGACTTGGGATGTGATTCAGGATGTGATCAGGATGGTCATGCTTGTATGGTATCGTGCGATATAACATGTAATCAGTTCTCTTACTCAGGTAATGTTTATAAAGGGGTGTGTACCGTGGACTTTGTTATTAACAACTACACAAAAACCTTCAGTTATACACTTCATCCTGTTATAAATCTGACACTGAAATATTATGATGGTCCGAATGTGGTGGAAGAATCGTTTTCCTTGCACACAGGCTCTCTGTCCATTCCTATGCATTTCTGCGGAGATAGGGAATGCAACGGTGATGAAAATCAACAGACATGTTGTTATGATTGCGGATGTCCTGCTGGTATGTACTGCGATACGAAAGATAGAGACAAGCCTATGGAAGGGGATGTGTGCAGGAATCTTAACGATGTGAACCTTGTTATAGATAGTATCGAACCGCGTAATTTTTCTGATGCGGCAGAGCAAAATGTGATAAACATCTCGGCGCACATAATCAATCCACCATCTTCCCTCAAGGTAACGCCTTCCTGTGAAATCGGTGGTGGTAATGTAAGCTGTAATATTGCATGCGAAAGGCTTCCGTCTTCTACAGGGGATTACAATCTTTCCTGCAGTTTGTATATAGAGCCTCTTGATTACAGGAATCCGAAAGTTGCGAATTTTTATGATGCTGTTGATCAGAAGCTCGTTCTTGAAGGTAATAGAATTGAACTGTCCCTGAGATTTAATGATGGTGGGAGTGTAAAGGAGATTGTGCGGCAGGCGGATATCGGTAGGATAGAAATGGATGTGGTGTGGCACTGCGGTGTGGATGTGTACGGTGATGGAAATTTGTGTGAAGCTGATTTGGGAGAAAACAGTGAAAATTGCTGTATAGATTGTGGTTGTGGGAATGAAACTGATGAAAAAGGCCTGCCTCTAAGGTTTTGCTATACCGGGAAGAGTCTTCATGGTGAGTGTATCGAAAGGTCGCTTATTGGTATGAATATTTTGTCCGTAAATCCAGAAACTGAAAAGT
>QMQA01000297.1 GCA_003648845.1 Candidatus Aerophobota bacterium | reverse complement strand
GTTCCTTTCTTATAATAATCTCAGCATTTTTCAGGGTTTTTTCATATCTCTTTTTTTCAACTTCAATAATTTTTGAAAAAAGATTCAGATTTTCTGAGAGTTCTGGGAAGAGGGGGTATAAGTACTTTGCGTGAAGTTCTGCTATTTTTTCAAGGCTGAACGGAAACTCAAATTCTTTAAGGAAGGACAACGCTCTCCTTAATATAACCCTGAGGTTGTATCCTCCCCCTGTGTTGGAGGGTATACCAGCATCTGTTATTGCAAAAAGCAGGGTTTTTGTATGATCGGCTATAGCATACAGTGCTTGGAAAGGCTCTACAATCTCTTTCAGCTCCTTTAGGGAAACACCCAAGGTTTTTGCAATTCTTAGTCTGGCCTTATCGATATCATGGACTTCATCTATATCCATGTTTCCAGCAAGTGCAGCATATTTTCGGAACAGATCGTTTTCTTTCAGGCCGGACTGTTTTTTCATCCACTTTATTACAGGACCAAATACAGCATCGTAGCCCGTGGGTGTTCCCTGGGAAAACCAAACCAGTCTTTCATGTCCCCATCCAACATCTATCACTTTAAGAGGGAGTTCTTTATAGGTATTACCTGTTTTTGTAAACTGCATAAAAACCGAGTTTGCGAGTTCAAGACCCAAACAGAATGTTTCTATGCAGGGGCCAAAAGCTGAGAAATCCGGCATTGCCCAGACATCTTCTTTATATACAATTTCCTCTTCCGGTATACCCATTGCTTCGGTTAAAAATTTGAAATTGAGTTCTATACATCTGTCCTTCCAGTATCCGCCGAAGGAATGCTGACCGGACATGATAAAGGATGTATGGTGCCTTCCTGTTACACCCACATTGGGTATATCATTAAATCTGAGGCATACCTGCGGAACAATCAGGTTTTCTGCTGGATATTCAAAAACCATGTTACCCTGATCTATTCTCTGAAAATCCTGAATGGAGGCCATTGTAAAGAAGAGGTCAGGTCTCCATCTATCTATTACAGGATATCTGTTTATAGGTGTGTGATCGTGTTTTGCGAAAAAATTTTCAAATATCTTCCAAGTTTCTATGTAATCTGTTTTCTTTTTTGTTACGGGATTTCCAATAAATTCGTATTTTTCACACCCGCAGGTTTCTTTTTCCTTTAAACTCCAAAAATATTCATTGCAAACTTTGCATTTCCTTCTCTGAAAACCCCTTTCTGCAAATATTTCAACATGGTAGTGCCTTTTCCATTCGCTGGAAAATTTTTCCTTAAGTGATCGTTTGGTGAACATAATTACACCGAGCAAAGAATTATATTTAGATTGTGCTTTAAATATAAATTATGAAACTTCAGGTTGAATTTATCTCTGTTTTAGGGATGCTTATTCTTATTCTGGTTGTGATATTTTATGCTTACGGTAGCAATCTTTCCTATATAACTGTCCCAGAGGATGTAATGAAGGTACAAAAAAGTGTGGAACAGATGATTGAAGGTATTATGAGAGACTCGGCAAATCATATACTATTCGATATGGAAAATCACGGGGGTTATATTTCTACAAGAGAAATGCCTGGTTATACGAGATTTGCTGGAATGAGTGTTCCTTACTGGCAGGTGTGTGAAAATGATATTTCTCCATCGCTACAGAAAATAAAGGAGAGGTTCGAAAATGCGCTGGAGATGCGTGTAAAAGAGCGGATCAATGATATGGATTTTTCCGGTAAGAATGTTACATTTGATCTATCCAGGTTGAACAGCAGGGTCAATATTCTGAATGAGAAGCTTGTTGTAGAGCTTTTTCTTCCAACAAAGGTTGAGGGATATGATATAAAGCAACCGTACACTGTTGAGATTCCCACAAAATTCGGAGAAATAGTCAACTTTGCAAAGGACCTCTCCGCTGAGCTTGCAAAAAAAAGACACTTTGAGACGTTCACCATATACTCTGTTTATTTCTCCCCTGATTTGGAAGATGGTCACCCTGTTCTTCCAACAATAGGTGTGATTACAGATCGCGGTGTTCTTTACAGAAGCCCGGAGGTTCTGAGCGAGGGCTTGGACAATGCTATAAGATATGTGATTGCAAACACAAAGTGGTGGAGTGAGATGAGCGTGAGAGAGGATGTGCCGAAAACATTTTCCATACCATCGGTTAACGGAAAAAAATATATGGATTTGAACATACGCCTTTTCTTATCAGATGGGTTTAAAGCCCAAATAGTAAATCCTGTTCTTTTCGAGAACACAGACATGATCGTGGACTGGATATTTTTTGTTTTTCCAGAGAGCCTTTACTTCTATCATAATGCATATGAGTTTCATTATCCGATTGTTATAAGAGTTGATGATCCGTATACTGGTTATGCATTCAATTTTGCTTCTTTTGTATATGTAACGGTCGATGATGATAATACCATGGCACCTGGAAGCTGTGGGGTTCAAACGGTTTCTCAGGAAATAGTTTCTTCTGGCTGTGAAAATCTCGGTTGTTCTGCGAAAATAAAAGTGGTTGAGAAATCGGAATCTTCAGGTGAAATAAAACCCCTGGAGAATGCGGAGGTTATATATGGTGGATGTTTTGTGGGTGTGACGGATTCTAATGGTGTGGTTGAGGGACCGGTAAAATGTGGTGTAAACGAGCTCATCATTTTTTACAACACGACACATGAAATTTATAAAAAGACTATTGAATCTGACAGGCTCAGTGGCACCTATATACTTCATAAAATTCCAGAGATTGTTATGAGGTTTAAAAAGGTTATAATAGAACCCGAGGGTTGTTATGGTCTGTGGAGAATGTTTCCATCCTCTCTTTATACCAAATGTGTAATCGAGGATGTTCCTTCTGGGGATTATGCGATTATTAGATTCAAAGCTGGAGGGGATGAGTATCCTGTTGTGAGTTTGAATGAAAACAGCATTTCTTGGAACTGTATTAATAC
>QMQA01000296.1 GCA_003648845.1 Candidatus Aerophobota bacterium | reverse complement strand
CTGTATATTATCTTATAACTACCATCCATGTAGTAATAAACAGGCCTGTCCGTATCTTTCGCATGAGCAGATCTCTTGCCAAGCGCCTCGCCAAAAACCCCCTCCTCAGCATATCCTTCAATAGGGTACAATGGCCTGCCTTTAAATGCTTCAACTTTACCCAGCCCAAATAACCCCACAATCGTAGGTGGAATATCTACATTACTTACAAGCTTTTCACAAACCCCACCTGCTCCATCTTCAACTCCATACATTAAAAACGGAACATCTATTAACTCAGAATACATCTTCCCATCATGTGATAAACCCCCATGCTCACAAAACTCATCACCATGATCAGAGGTAATTAAAATTACCGTATCTCCCAGTATGCCGGATCTTTCAAATATACCAAACAGTTCTTTCACATAATCATCAACCTCCATCACCTTGGCCAGATAAAGTTTCTTGAGAATCTCAACCTTACTTCTATCAGAAACATCCCTCTTGAGAATCACCTCTTTAAATAACCTGAACATCTCCTCTTTAGAAATATTAGGACCGGAATCAATAGCCCTTAAATAATCTTCTTCTGGCACATACGGTTCGTGTACATCCATATAGTGAACCCACAGGAAAAATGGTTTATAATCTTTACCACTTCCTACATGTTCAGAAAGCCACTTCCCAACCTTCTCATTGATAATGTTTCCCCTCACAAATGGATACATATCACTAACATCATCCTGCATCGAATCGTAGAATGAATGCCACCCCCTGTTCCACCCAAAATACCCACTGAGATACGGATTGGAATGATAAGCAGCAGTGACTATATCATTTCTTTGCAGTACCTCAGAAACAACTGTTGCCTCAGGTGCCAGTCCCTTCCTCCTGCCGTAATCAAAGTAATAGCTCGAGGTAAGTATACCAGGAAATGATGCCTGGGTATACGGCCCAATAGATTTCATATTGGTGAACCTCAAACACCTGCCCTGAATACTATCCAGAAAAGGCGTAAACTTATCACCACCATAACAACCAACCACATCCTTCCTTAAAGTGTCAATCGTTACCAAAATTACATTCTTCATCTCCCTCATTCTCCCCCCTATCTCTCCTCTAATTCATCATTTCTGCTTTGAATAATAATCCAAAAGTATGTCAACCACCTCAGGCCTGCTAAACTCCTCAGGTGGCCTCTCACCACGAGAAAGCATCTCCCGTAACTTCGTCCCACTTATCAACAGGTGATCCTCATCAGAATGTGGGCAGGACCTCCTTGAGGCCATCCCCCCACACCTGTAACACCAGAATGTCCAGTCCACCTTAAGTGGCCTTATATAAAGATCCTCCTGGATCTGATCAAATATCTCCTGCGCATCGTATGGACCGTAATAATCTCCCACACCAGCATGATCCCTCCCAATTATTATATGGGTGCATCCAAAGTTCTGCCTGATTATAGCATGAAGTACAGCCTCACGAGGCCCCCCATACCTCATCTCCATAGGATACACCTTCAACACAACCCTCTCCGTGGGATAATAATTCTCCAACAATACCTCATAACACCTCATCCTAACCTCAGCAGGTACATCCCCGGCCTTCAACCGCCCAACAATCGGATGGATAAATAACCCATCAAATACCTCAAGCGCTACCTTCGTTATATACTCATGCGACCTGTGAATAGGATTTCTAGTCTGAAAAGCCACTACTGTATCCCAACCCCTCTCAGAAAATATCTCTCTTGTCTCAACAGGAGCGGCATACTCCTTAAACCTCTCACGGTACCCAAGCTCACTCAGCACCTCCACCCTGCCACCTATATACGTATCTCCCTGCTTATATACCTTCATCACTCCTGGATGCTTCTCATCCTCAGTCCCAAATACTTCCCTGGCCTCCCCAATCTTGTCATATCTATACTTCTCCTCAACCACCATTGTAGCAACAATCTGCCCACTTTCTGAATAAACGAGTGCTACCTTTTCACCCTCCCTCAACTCCCTACCCACCTCATTATCCACAGGAAGTACTATCGGAATCGGCCATAATGTCCCATCTGATAACCTCATATCCCTGACCACCCCGGTATAATCATCCCTCTTCATAAATCCATCAAGCGGACTGAAAGCCCCCATCCCAAGCATCAGAAGATCAGAGGCCTGAAGGGAACCAATCATGACCTTCTTTAACGATTCAGCCTCCCTTAAACGCTCTCCAACCTCTTCCCCCTTCACAAGCAAGGGCATTAGCTTTCCACCATGAGGAGGTACTTTATTCATTTATCCCATCTCCTTAAAGCTTCATATGGGTACCAAGGTTATTTCTCTCAGCCTCCAGGCAGAGTACATCAAAAGGATTAACATTGCCAATATTAACCTCAGCTCCAAGCTCCTCTATCAACCACACCTGAAGTGAGTAAATATGCGACACAGTTATACCTGAAATCCAACCACCCGGTAATTCGAATATCAAATTCTCCATGCTTATCCTGTTTAGAATTCGCCCAATCAGATCAGATCTGAATTGCCCCCTATCGAATAGCTCAGCGGCCTCAAACATTACCTTCCATGCACCACTCTCAAGGCAATTAAGAATATCATCTATTAACTTTTGAGAATCAGACAACACCTTCTTATTACCGGTCTCTCCAAGTACTTTGAAACCATATTCTTCCCGGGCAATTTTTATAAGTTTTGATTTTTCCTCCGGTGAAATATCTAACAGATTATCTGAAACCTCTATTAATCTAAAACCAGCATTTTTCACAGCTTCGAAGTATTGGTGAACTTTATCAAATCTAAAAGCGTATTCCAGAAATTGCCCTCCCGGAAAAGCAAGAACATCTTTCTCGTGGTAGAGTTCTATTTTTTTAGCCAGAACGCTCTTCTCTATAAGGGCTGGAATACCAACCATAATTTTTGCTATATCAATATACTCAGAAGAG
>QMQA01000295.1 GCA_003648845.1 Candidatus Aerophobota bacterium | reverse complement strand
TCCTTGACCTAATTTGATTTTAGCATAAAAGAAAACGAAAGTAAAATTTCCGTTTTTCTCACCTCAAAAAGCTAAGAATAGGTAATTTGAGAAGGGATTTGTTCAAAAAAAAAAAAATATGGTGAAAAATAGCGCGATTCTCGTATTTTCCTTAAGATTAAAGCTCTCTGTTTCAATATGTTAAATTTATCTAAATATGTTTTGGACAATAATTTAAACAAAATTAAAGGAAGGGAATATTATGAGCAAATGTTTCGACAGTTTGTTAAAAGCAAATTTAGACCCTTTTGAGCCTGACTTCAAGATGTAGTTGAGTCCATATCTTTTGACTTGATGGCTTCTTTGGGACATACCTGGGCACAAAAACCACAGCCTTGACAGAGAACAGGATCTATAAAAATTCTCCCTTCACCATCTTTATAAATAGCCGGACAGCCAATCTTAAGACACCTGCCGCATTGGATACACGCCTCATAATCCACCACCCGGGGATTTTCTCTTTTTTTACCTACCAGAACACAAGCTCTCCTCGAAACAATTACAGAGGGAGCCTCTTTTTTTATCTCCTCCTTGATCACTCTTAAGGTCTGCTCCAGATTTAAAGGGTCTATAACCTTAACATTTTTTATACCGCAGGCTCTTGCAAAATCCTCCGGCTTAGCGATATAAGACTTTTTTCCCATTAAAGTTCTTCCTGTCCCCGGATGGTCCTGATGACCGGTCATGGCGGTGACTCTATTATCCAGAATTACTATGGTTGAGATTCCCCTGTTGTAGGAAATCTCAAGAAGTCCTGTAATTCCTGAATGAAAGAAGGTAGAATCTCCTACCACTCCAATTAAGGGTTTATCCCTGAATCCTGCCTTGTCCATACCCTGAGCAACAGTTATCCCTGCTCCCATGCAGATAATTGTATCCATCCTCTGGTAAGGAGGAAATACTGCAAGACTGTAACATCCTATATCTCCTGTAACAACACAGTCTATCTGGGAAAGAGCATAAAAAAGACCTCTGTGGGGGCAACCGGGACAGAAAACAGGAGGTCTTGCCGGAAGGGAGCCTACATCGTAGCTTTCCTTTACTTTCTGAGGAATTTTTTTCCTCACTCGATTTTTCATCTTTTCACGACCCTGAGCTACCCTGTCTGGATTTAACTCCCCTACTCCTGGAAAATACTTTTTCCCCTCAGCTTTTACACCAAGACTTTTAATATGTTCCTCCAGAAAATCATCAAGTTCCTCTATAACGATTAATTTTTTAAAATGAGAGGCAAAATCCCTTATAAGTTTATCAGGAAAAGGGTAAGACAGACCGAGCTTTAATATAGAAGCCTCTGGAAACTCCTCCATGGCGTACTGGAAGGAGATGCCCGAGGTTACTATTCCCAGGTCATTTCCTCTTTTTATTAGTCTGTTATGGGGACATTTATTTGCATATTCTTGCAAGGCTATAAGCCTTTCCTCCACCCTCTTTCTCATTGCTCTTCCGTATCTTGGGACCGGAACATATCTTTCGGGATTTTTAATAAAACGGGCAGCTCTGGGAATATTTTTCCTTTCATGAAGTTTAACAGGAGATTTGCAATGAGATATACGGGTAGTTGAGCGAAGTATAACCGGGCATTGAAATTTTTCCGAAAGTTCAAAGGCAAAAATTGTAAAATCTTTTGCTTCCTGGCTATCTGAAGGCTCCAGCAAAGGTACTTTTGCAAATCGGGCATAATTTCTTGTATCCTGCTCATTTTGCGAGGAGTGCATACCCGGGTCATCCGCAACTACCACCACAAAACCACCCTCAACACCCACGTAAGATGAGCTCATAAGAGGATCAGAGGCTACATTTAACCCCACATGCTTCATAGCTACCATTGACCTTACACCCACCAGAGATGCTCCAATGGCAACCTCTAAAGCGACCTTCTCATTAGGAGCCCACTCACACCAGATATTTTCATCCTCAAATCCAGCAAGAGTTTCAAGAACCTCGGTGCTGGGAGTTCCTGGATATGCTGAGGCAACCTGTACCCCTGCTTCATAAGCTCCCCGGGCAATAGCTTCGTTACCGCTCAAAAGCTTTATTTTCTCACTCATAAGCTTTTTATTAGATTAAAAATAGCCTTTTCATATTTTTTCTTGAAAAAATATCCTCAGGTTTACCCTGAGCGACGATCTCTCCTGTTCGCATTGCATAGGCATAATCAGCGATTTCCACAGCCTCTGTGGTCTGGTCTATAAGCAGGATAGCACATCCTGTCTGCTTTAATTGCAAAATCACCTCCAGTATCTCCTTAACGACTCCGGCAGCTATTCCATTGCAAGGCTCATCCAGAATCAGCACTCTTACATCACCAACCAGTGCTCTGGCAATAGCTAACATCTGCTGTTCTCCACCTGAAAGTGTTCCTGCTATTTGCCTGGAACGCTCTTTTAAAATGGGAAAAAGCTGATAAACCTTTTCCAGTTTCTCCTCTATCTTAGAGTCGTTTAAATATATACCCCCCATTAAAAGATTCTCCTTCACACTCATCTCCCAGAAAAGATGACGTCCCTCCGGAACAAAAGCTACTCCCATCTTAACTATTTTTTCCGGTTTCATTCCAGAGATGTCTTTCCCCTGGATAAAAACACTTCCTTTAAATAAAGGTACCAGCCCAAGAATTACCTTTGCCAGAGTGCTTTTACCTGATCCATTGGGACCAACCAGAAGAGCTACTTTTCCCTTATCAACACAAAGATTTATTCCTTTAATAACTTTTGCCCGTCCATATCCAGCTTCAGCTTCTACAAGCTCTAAACAAGACACTTTTTCTTTCTCCCAAAATAAGCCTCTAAGACTTTCTCTTCTCCTTTTACCTCATCAGGCGTCCCTTCCATTATCTTTCTACCCTTATCCAGCACAATTATTTTCTGGGCAAGATCCATAAGCATACCGATGTCATGTTCAAT
>QMQA01000294.1 GCA_003648845.1 Candidatus Aerophobota bacterium | reverse complement strand
TATCGTCCTATTTATTTTATTCATAAATGGTGGGCAAGAAGACTTGGAAGTGTTTTTAGAACCATTGTCCTTTACAGCCTTCTTGATGAAAATGCAAAGGTCCTTGAGAATAACGGCACTTGGCGCCCTGTAACAAAGGAAGAACTTGAGAATCCCTGGCTTTTATATCTTAAAGATGTGGATTTGGGTGGAAAGATAGTTCTTGACCCGATGATGGGGGGTGGAACCACTGTCATTGAGGCGTTGCGGCTTGGTTGCAAGGTGGTTGCTCAGGATTTAAATCCCGTTGCCTGGTTTTTAGTAAAAAAGATGGTTGAGCCGGTAGATATAGATTTGCTCAAGGAAGGATTCAGGAAATTAGAGAGAGAAGTTGCCCATGAGATAAAGAAATATTATAGGGCTATATGTCCTCACTGCTTGAGGGATTATGCTGAAACCAAAAAGAAAACTCCTCAAGATGTTATCAAAGAAGTCTCAAGGAAATTACAAACACAAGAGCCAGAAAGTCTTTATAAACAATATGATTTTAAAGATAAAAAGGGGTTTATTGAAAGGGATGAAAACATTTTTGCTGATACTATGTATTACTTCTGGATAAAAGAGGTTTCCTGTTTGAACTGTAATACTAAAGTTCCTCTTTTTAGAGGGTATATGCTCGCTCAGAAGAGAGATAAGAACGGTTACCACGTAATCTGCCCGGATTGTGGGAGCCTTTTTGAGGTAGCAGATTACCGAAAGGATGTAAAATGTCCCAAGTGCAAGAAAGAATTTAATCCAGATAAAGATGGCAATGTCAGTGGTCAATACTATATATGCCCTGAATGTGGACAGAAAAGTAAAATTGTAGAAACAATCCAGCGAAGAGGTAAACCCACTGAGAGACTTTATGCAGTGGAATATTACTGCCCTTCTTGCAACCAGAAGGGTTACAGGAAGGCAGATGAGTTTGATGTGGCTTTGTTTGAGAAAGCAAAAGAGGAGTATAAAAAAGTTGAGCCTGAATGGCTGGGAAGGTATATTCCGGATACAAACATTCCTATGGGATACAATACAAGACAAATGATTAACTATGGCTACAAATACTGGAAAGATATGTTCAACGAACGCCAGCTTCTGTCATTGGGAAAGCTCTTGAAAACTATTCTTGAACTGGATGTAGATGAAAATGTGAAGGAGTTGCTTGTGATTAGGTTATCTGGATTTTTGGAGTATCAAAATATGCTTTGTGAATACCATAGAACTAAGAATCATATTTATAATTTATTTAAAAAACATGCGTTTCATCCTCCCTTAAATCCTGTAGAAAATAATATTTGGGGAGCAGATTATGGTTTAGGTGTTTATGGAACGCAAATTGAAAATTTAATGAAAGGTAAAGTTTATAACTTCAGACCCTTCGAAAAATACATAAATTCAGGTCAAACTATTGAAAAGCCATCTAAAATAAAAATTGAAGGCAAAATCGGCAATTTATTCAACTCAAATGGCAACATCCAACTTTCCTGTGGTGATTCCTCATATCTACCAATCCCTGACAATTCCATTGACGCAGTAATTACCGACCCTCCTTATTATGGCAATGTTATGTATTCTGAGCTTTCTGAGTTTTACTATTCCTGGCTTCGTTTAGCACTTAAGAATAAATATGAATACTTCCAGAGTGAGCATGTGCCAAATTCTGCAGAGGTCATTGTAAACGATGTTCAGGGTAAGGAAGAGAAAGACTTTATTGAAGGCTTGACCGCAGTTTTTAAAGAAGCAGGAAAAAACTTAAAAAAGATGGCATAATGGTCTTTACCTTTCATCATCAAGAAGAAAAGGCTTGGGGGGCGGTGTTACAATCAGTATTAAACGCTGGGTTTTATATTTCTTCTATTTATCCTGTTCAATCTGAAAGCACAACAAATCTTCACATCTTCCAGAAAGCCAACGTGCGCTACGATATGGTTGTTGTCTGCCGAAAAAGAGAAGTTCAACCAGAAAAGAAGCACTGGTCAACACTTGAAGATCAGATTTACTTTAAGGTTGAAGATGAGCTAAAGAGGCTGGAAAAGCACAAAAAGAACCTCTCTTCAGAAGATGTATTTGTGGTAACCATCGGCAAATGCCTTGAAGTTTACTCAAAACATTATCCAGAGGTTTATAAAGGAGAAAAAAGAGTCTCCATTGAAGAGGCACTTTCTTCCATAAGAGAGATTGTGGATTCTCAGCTTATGCATACAAGATTTAATCAGGTTGCAGGTGAAACAGATACTCTAACTGCAATTTATCTTTTTTATTTAGCTGGTAAGACAAGCATATCCTATGAGTCCCTCAATAAAGCCTTGAAGATGAGAAGCCTTGGTGTAAAAGAAGTAATAGATTCAGGCCTTGCGGAAAGGGAGGGTAATCAATTGCTTGTTTTAACCCCATTGGAACGAAAAGAGATATTAGAGTCAAAACGAAAAGAAAATCTTTCTGTAATTGATAGAGTGCATTATCTCTAATGGCTCTTTACCAATGACAAATTCTTCTCCTTTGAAAAAACTCTTTCCGGGAGTGAAAAGGGCCTGCGGAAGAATGAAAGAGTCTTTAAAGCACTTGAATATCTAAATGAAGTTGAAAATGGTAAAACTTACACTGATATAATGAAGTTAATAAAAGACAGGTGGTAAAAATGGATAAAGAAGATAGAAAACAGCTTTTGCTTAAGTTAGCCCATGATTGTGCAAGGGTATTGCAGGAAAAATATAAGGTAAAAAGGGTCTTTCTCATAGGGTCTCTTGCTTATGGAATTGTTCACGAAAGGTCAGACATAGACCTTGTGGTAGAAGGCCTGGCACCTGAAGCTTATATAAAGGCATTGGTGGACTTGAGTGATATAGTTCAGTGGGAAGTAGAAGTTAATTTAATCCCTTTTGAAGATGCCTTTGAGAGCTTAAAAGAGAAGACCTTAAAAAAAGGAAAACTAATTTAT
>QMQA01000293.1 GCA_003648845.1 Candidatus Aerophobota bacterium | reverse complement strand
GCTGAAGAGTATGAGAAAAACAATAAATGAAACGGGCTTCATGGGAGATTCTCTTGCGAAAGATATTTTTAGTGATATGTTATATGAAGAGTATTCTAAGATAATTGCCAATAGTGATCAGATAGGTATAGGAAAACTGATATACAAACAGCTTCGTGAAAATATATAGATATGCAAAAGCAAAAACTCTTTTTATTTTCATCACACTTTTTTTATCTTTCCCTGCCAGTATAGTGCCTTCTTCGGAAACCTCGTTTTACTTCCCAGTTTATTCAGGTGGTTTTTTCCATAATCCATTGGAAAAATTCAATTTTGGAAAGGATTATTCTGTTGAAACTGAATTGAATATAGAAGGGCAGATTCAGCTCGACCTTGGGTATGGGTTTACTTTCCCCTTGAAAAAGGGCATTACCGTTGGAGAAGGGTCCTATGGAATAGATAGGGGATTAAAATATGACATGCTGGAGAAACTTTTGATAGATGGTACTATTGGAGATCGAATTCATTTTGAGTTTGATTACGATTCGGAGAGAACAGAGGAAGGCTTGCTGGAGGAAAATAATATTTACTCTGTTGAATACAGAGGGAAAGAGGATGAGTTTTTAAAAGAAGTAACGGTGGGAAATAAGTATCTTGGCGTTGAAGGTGGAAGGTATGTAAAAGTGGATGAAGCCTCACCAGATAGCTTTGCGCTGAGAGCACTGGGAGGGTGGGATCAATTATATTTTAATGCACTTCTCCGCTATGATGTTGGATATGAGGGAGTTAAGGTATTCAAGGGAAACAGGCGGGATGTGGTTGATGAAGTTTATGATGTGGACTATATAAAGTCAACATACTTTTTCATTCCGGATAAGGATATAGACTCGGATTCTCTCAGGCTCTATGTTTCATCTACAACAACTGTAGATCTTACACTGGATAATAAAGATTTCAGACTTCTTATAGAAGGCGTTGACTATGATTTTGATCCGTCAACTGGATTTATATACCTTGAAAACTCTCTGGCCAGTGAAGATGAACTTGTATGTTACTACACGAAGGGCGGACAGGCAGTTGGTTCTACTTCGCTGGGGATTGGTGCAATAATTGGTGAAAGTGGAGTAAGGGTTGATTTCAACTCCAACAGTTTCCCTCAGTATTTTGATAGCAGTGGGGAGTTTCTGTATCTAAAAAAGAGGGCTTTTAATAGTTACTGGGAGTTGAGAAATGCATATCCTCTGCCCTCATATGAGGGGACGGGGATTTCAAGCTTTGAAGTGAGACTCCTCTACACAGAAAACTCAAGTCCAAACAGTAATTATGATGATATTATAGACCAGTACAGTCTCGATTCTGAAAGAGGAGTGGTTTTTTTTAACTTTACGGATGATACTGGCAATTTTTATCCAAGACCTTTTCCCGGTGTTTCCCCTTATTCGTCACCTGTAACGACCGAGAATAACCCTTTTGATCCGGATAATCCAGTATATGGAGGTCTTTCATATCCCACTGTAGATAAATCGATTAATAAACTTGAGTTTTCTTATAGTTTTTATACTGATACTTTCTTTCTCGATTTTAATGTTATACCTGGAAGTGTGGAAATTGTAGTTGATGGGAAAGTTCTGAAAGAAAGTGATTATGAAGTGGATTATTCATTTGGCACGGTAACCTTTAGGGAAGGTGTTGTGACTCCAACAAGCGAGATAGAGATAAAATACAGATATACGAGTTTTGGGGGTGGTAATAAAGGACTGGTAGGACAGTTTGGCGTTTTTTACTCAAATGATTTTATAGATCTGAAAAATCTTACCCTTTACAGGTCTCCTCTGAGAACTCAGGAAGCTCCTGAATTGGGTGCTGAAGGTAAACGAGATATTTACAACAGTACAGAGATAGGTTTCAAAATAGGGGCTAATGAGGATGAAGAGGGGGCTTATTTTGAAGCTCAGGCGGGAGTTGGATTGGGTTTGACCAATCCAAACCCCCATGGAAGAGCCATTATAGATGATATGGAGTCCTCAGAAGCAATATTTCGGGTAAGCAATGAAGCCGAGAGCTGGATTATAGGTTCTGAATCACAGATTCTTGAGGACACCGGTGTTCAATTAACTACCAGGGGAGATCTCTTATACAAAAACTACTACAAAAGTACCGTCCTTTCAGGCGAGGTGCTAGAGGATCTAAGCTGGGAGATTCCACAGGATCAGGTATTTGACTACAGCGAGAAGGCAGGACCTTACAATACATCGAACCACCCGGATTATTCCAGTGAAAACTCCCTTATAATGGAGTATGAGATTCCGGATGGTGGAGAAGATTATTATGTTACAATGGTTACCCCTGTAGGTCCGGAGGACTTTTCTGTTTATGATACCTTTAACATTCTTTTTAAAGCTACAGAAATTGAAGGTGGACCGGTAAGGCTATATGTAGAGTTTTTAAAGGATTATAATGAAGACCTCGATGGAGATGGTGTGCTGGATGGAGAGAAATCTGTAAATGATAATGGTTTTGTGATCGTTCCTTTGGGAGGACAACAAACAAAACTGGGTACCGATCGAGAGGGTGGAAGTAACGGTACTTTGGAATCTGAAGATATAAATGGTAATGGGGTTCTTGATAGTTCAGAGAGTGGTGTTATTATTCCCGGACCAGATGGAACTCAATACCTGGCTGAAATCAATACAGGTGAGACAGACTGGCAGACCATTGCTGTACCTCTACACAATATTGTTCAAAATTATAGCGATATCCTTCAGTATGTTACTGCGATCAGGATTACTCTGACCGGTACAGGAACTTCACAGCCCCTTAATGGTTTGGTTCTGATTAACAGGCTATGGTTGTCGGGATCCAGAATAAAGAATAATTCCCCTGATCTTCTTTCAGTAAGTGAGGTATCGATTGATGAAGATGCTGAGGTATACAGTAACAGGTTTTCTGAAAGTTATCCAGCTATATATGAGGATCTTCATGG
>QMQA01000292.1 GCA_003648845.1 Candidatus Aerophobota bacterium | reverse complement strand
GTAGGACCTGGTGTAAATATTCTCTGCTTCACATGGACCTCCTGAGCTATTTAAATTCTAAATCCGAAACACTAAGTCCTAAACAATTTACCAGAATCCAAATAACCAAAACAAACCTTCTTTCGAGATTTGAACATTTGAGATCTGGATTTCTTTAGAACTTAGACATTAGAATTTGCCATCCCATCGCTGCAAACATTCACCCGCCGGTTAGAGGTAAATTTTACGTATCCATCAATTTTAGCGAACAGAGTATCATCACTGCCTCTGCCTACACCTTTTCCGGGATGGAACCTGGTTCCCCGCTGACGCACAAGAATGGTTCCAGCTTTAACGAATTGCCCACCAAAGGCCTTCACTCCCAATCTTTTTGATGCACTGTCACGCCCATTGGAAGAGTGACCCTGTCCTTTTTTATGAGCCATTTTTACACCTCTTTTAAATTCAGTCTTTTAACTCACTAATGCCAATTGTGAGAACTATAAGACCAACAGCTGCTGCAGCGATTCCCACAATTCCCTGCAGGAATCTTAAAACCTGCAGTGCAAAAATCACTATTAGCCATATTCCTACTGCGGTAGCCACCGCGCCCCCTAAAATCTTCCACCATTTCTTCATCTATCCTCTCCTTTCTGTATTTTCTTTTGCCATCCAAATAAAAGAATAAGAAAAAAACTCGACTCTCCTGAGGAGCATTCCAAAAGGTGAGAGGATGAGAGAAGTGTAAGCCGGGTTCTGTTACCGGGAATATCCCGGCGGTGACCATTCATCTGGGATCCAGGTTACCCTGGACCTCAAGCGGCCCACCCGAGGTTAAACCTCCTATTTGGCCTTGCACCTGACAGGGTTTACCCAGCCAGGAAATCACTTTCCTGCTGGTAGGCTCTTACCCCACCTTTTCACCCTTTCCCGGCAGTTTTATCTGCCGGGTGGTGTGGTTTCTGTGGCACTTTCCAGAGGTCACCCTCTCTGGGGATTACCCAGTGTCACCAGAGGTGCCCGGACTTTCCTCAGGGAACATTTTCCCCGCGGTCACCCATTCTCTCATCCTCTTTGCAGCTTCCTTAGCTAACCTGTCAGCTCTAGTATTACAGGTCCTGGAGATATGGCAGAATTTGACCGTTTCAAAAAAAGTTTCCAGGTGTTTTACCTGATTGTAAAACAGCAGAAGGTTTTTATCTCGAACCCTGTACTCCCCGTTTAACTGACGAACCAAAAGCTGAGAATCGGTATAGCAGACAAGTTTTCTTGCTCCTACTCTCAGAGCTTCCTGCATCCCGTAGATTAAAGCAAGATACTCTGCAACGTTATTGGTGGTGGTTCCAATAAAACTGCCGCCTTCTTTTATCAGTTTGTGCTCAGGAGTGTAAAGTAGAAAAGCTATTCCTGCCTTTCCCGGGTTACCCAAAGAAGCTCCGTCTGTATAAAGGATAACTCTGGAAAAACTGCTCAATATCTTTTACCTTCCCTACCCGCTTTTTAGCTTCTTTATTTTTTCTTCTTTTTCTTTTATCTCTTTTTCCAGGCCGGAAATTTTTTCCCCTAACCTCTTTAACTCTTCCTCCTCCACCTTTTCATAAATTTTCAGTTGGAAAGCAAGCTCACCCATCTTCTGAAATTCTTCCTGAAGTTGTCTTTTTTGATCTTTAATCTGGGATCTGAGTCTTGCCACCTGTCCAAGCTCCTTAGTTTCTGCAGTAAACCTTTCAAGACCTTCCTGGGCAGTTTTTTTAATTTTCTCTGCTAAATCATCAAGATATTTTCTCCATTCTTTGGTTTCTGCAGCGGTTTTCTCTATTCCGGTTTGAGTAGCAGATCTTACCTCTTCAGCTAATTTATCTAACTTTTTACCAAGCTCCTCAAATTTCCCCATTTACCTCACCTCCAAAGCTGCCTCTTCTCTGGCACGCCTGGAGGGACTCGAACCCCCAGCCCGCGGATCCGAAGTCCGCTGCTCTATCCAAATTGAGCTACAGGCGCACCACAAAAATAAGTCACAAAGGTTGCCTTTACATCAAACCTTTCTAAAGGAAAGATTTTGAAGATAACTCAAGGATTCAAGCTTTTATATATTAGTTAAATTATAAGGACGTGTCAACCTTTTTCCAGTTTTTGACCCTGTTTGTTTTTTTGTTATTATATTTTAAAATACCTTCTTTGAGAGGAGGAGCTATGGCTCAGCGAGTAAGGTTTGGAGTATGTCTGGAAGAGAGTCTCATCAAAAACTTTGACGAGGAAATTAAAAAAAGGGGCTATAGAAACAGGTCAAAAGCAATAGGAGACCTTATCCGAAACTGGCTTATTCAGCAAAAAGTGCACCTGGAGGGTAAAGAAGGAGTTGGAGTTATCACCCTGCTTTACGATCATGAAATAAGAACTACCACCGATACCCTCTTAGACCTTCAACACTCCTATAGCAATAGAATTGTCAGCACAACCCACATCCACCTTGATCCTCATCTTTGCCTGGAAGTGGTTATAGTTAAAGGAAAACTTTTTTTGATAAAACAAATTGCCGACAAACTGTCTCCTGTTCGAGGTGTAAAACAGGTACAGCTAACCCTGACTACCCACGAGATTGATTAGAATTAACTGCCAGGAAAGGTCATTTTTGTGAAGGGACAATTCTATATATTACTTCGTTTTTCCTTGCCAGACCTAATTTTTCTCGGGCAAGTTTTTCTCTAAAAAAATCATCATCCAGCTTTTTTCTGATATCCTCCAATCTTTTATTTTCTGCTTCAATCTGTTGAATCTCCTCCTGCAGCATCTTTACTTTCTCATCCATCCTCCTGATATCCCAACCAACCTTTAACCACCATCCAGATAAAAATATAACCTCGACAACAAGTACAAATAAAAATACTTTAGTGTTTCTTTTCATCTACCCTGCATCCTTTTTTATCAACACAAAGAATAAGATAGTTGGCCTTAGTTCCTCTGGCGAGAAAAACCTTTTGCATAGTC
>QMQA01000291.1 GCA_003648845.1 Candidatus Aerophobota bacterium | reverse complement strand
TGGGAATCCAGGCCTTTGAACCTGTGCTCGTAGAAGGAAAGGCCATACGGCTGCATCCTCTTGTATGTCATGCTTTTAATGCTGACTTCGATGGCGATCAGATGGCCGTTCATGTACCACTCTCGCTTGAAGCTCAAATTGAATCTTGGATACTTATGCTTTCTTCGAAAAACCTGCTCAACCCGGCAAATGGACTCCCAATTGTGAGCCCAACTCAGGATATGATTCTTGGCATATATTATCTTACAAAAGAAGATCCAGCGAAGGATTCTGAGAAAAAGAAGTATTTTGGTTCTCCAGAAGAGGTTCTTGTGGCAATTGAGAACGGTGTGGTTGATTACCATGAGAAGATAATTCTCAGATTGAATAATGGAAATGGATGGGAGAAAATCGAAACTACACCAGGAAGGGTTATTTTTAACTCGGTTCTGCCGAAGGGGATGGAATTTTTAAATTATGCACTTGGAGAAAAAGAGCTCAATTCTCTGGTGAGTACCTGTTATGATAAATTTGGTGCAGCAGTGACAGCGAAGATGCTGGATGAGATTAAGGACCTTGGTTTTAAATATGCCACATACTTTGGTGTGACCATAGGAATGGAAGATATAAAGATTCCATCTCAGAAAAAGGTACTTCTGGAAAAAGCTGAAAAAGAAGTGGCTGAAGTTTATGAGCAGTACCGTAATGGACTTATCACAAATGAGGAAAGGTACAATAAGGTTGTGGATATATGGACTGCGGTTAACGAGAGAATCGCAGATGTAATGATGGAGGAACTTAAGAAAGATAAGAATGGGTTTAATCCAGTCTATATGATGGCTCATTCCGGGGCAAGAGGTTCTAAGACCCAGATCAGGCAGCTTGCCGGAATGCGTGGTTTAATGGCCAAGCCTTCCGGTGAGATAATCGAACTTCCCATTAAATCAAACTTCAAGGAAGGGTTGACAGTACTGGAGTATTTTAACTCCACCCATGGAGCACGGAAAGGCCTTGCAGATACCGCTCTGAAGACAGCAGATGCAGGATATCTAACAAGAAGGCTTGTTGATATAGCACAGGATGTGGTGGTGACGGAAGAGGATTGTGGTACGATTAACGGAATAGAGATGAGCGCTCTGAAAGAGGAGGATAATATAATTGAGTCTCTATACGACAGAATTGTTGGAAGATATACGGTGGATAGGGTAAGAGATCCCAGAACTAAAGAAATAATAATAGAGGCAAATCAGGAGATTACAGAGGAGATTGCAAGGCGAATTGAAAACTCTGGGATTGAAAAGGTTAAGGTTAGGACAGTTCTTACATGCGAGTCTCCCCATGGTGTATGTGTAAAATGTTATGGTAGAAACCTTGCAACAAAAAAGACCGTTGATATTGGTGAGGCTGTTGGAATAGTTGCTGCAGAGTCCATAGGACAGCCTGGTACCCAGCTTACAATGCGTACATTCCACATAGGTGGTACGGCGGCTCGAAAGACAGAAGAAAACATGATCAGGTTGAACTACCCGGTCTATGTTACAAAGATCGAAGGAAAGTTCATTAAGAGAAAAGATGGAAAAACTGTTATTCCAAGAAGGGGAGTCATTACAGTTCAGAGGATTTATCATCAGTATTCACTTGATGATTTTGAACCGTTTGTTGGGGATGGTGAGTTTCTTGAACCGGGTCATGTGGTGGCGAGGTCCAAGAAAGAAAGTATGGATGTTGAAACAACAATGAGAGCAAGGGCCAAGATAGTTAATGGAATGCTTCTCCTTCTGGGAGATCCATATGAGATTGTGATGAAAACAGGTTCAGAAGTACTCGTAAAAGAGGGGGACATAGTTGATGAGAAAACTCCACTGACAAAGTTTGATCCCTTTGCCGAACACATCCTCACCGAGTATTCAGGAAAAGTACAGCTAATGGGCATTATCTCCGGGACTACTGTAAAACAGGAAATAGACGAAGTAACTGGAGTTATAAATAACATCATAATGGATTTCCAGGACGAAGAACTCCAGCCAAAGGTAGTAATAGTGGATGATGAGGGTAACGAGCTTATCAGCTATAATATACCCGGCGGTGCGTACCTGATGGTTGAGGATAATCAGGAGATCAGTGCAGGCGAGGTAATTGCGAAGATACCGAGAGGTCAGGCGAAGACAAAAGATATTACGGGAGGTCTGCCAAGGGTAGCAGACCTGTTTGAGGCAAGAAAGCCCAAGGATTCGGCGGTACTGGCAAAGGTTAATGGAACTGTTAGATTTGGACCAATTGCAAAAGGGAAGAGGGTAATTATTGTCGAGGATGAGCATGGTAATGAGTTCAAACATTTTGTTCCTCTTGGCAAGCATATTACTGTGAGGGATGGAGATGTTGTTAAGGCCGGTTTTCCACTTTGCGATGGTGCTATGAATCCCCATGATATTCTGCAAATTCTGGGAGAGCAGGCCCTCCAGAGCTGGCTTGTGAATGAGATACAGGAAGTTTACCGAATGCAGGGAGTAAATATAAACGACAAGCATATAGGTGTAATTGTAAGACAGATGTTGAGGAAGGTTGAAATAGTGGATGTTGGAGACACCAACTTTATAGTTGGCCAGCAGGTTGACAAGCATGTTTTTAAGCAGGAGAACGAAAGAGTGGTCAAGCTGGGTGGAAGCCCCGCTATTGCAAAACCGGTACTTCTCGGAATAACAAGGGCAGCGCTCAATATCGATAGTTTTATCTCTGCGGCCTCATTCCAGGAGACATCCAGAGTACTTACCAACGCAGCGATAAAGGGAAGCGTTGATCATTTAAGAGGGTTGAAAGAGAATGTGATCATTGGTCATCTAATTCCGGCCGGGACTGGAATAAAATACTATAAGAATCTTGAATTGTACAGAGAAGAACCAGGTGATATGGAATTCCCGGAGGAGATAAAGGAAAAGATAGAGGGTGTGGTGGATGTGAAAAAGGAAGAAGTCGGTGGTGCAGTATTCTGA
>QMQA01000290.1 GCA_003648845.1 Candidatus Aerophobota bacterium | reverse complement strand
TTATTATAGAGGATAAATGTACAGCGTGTGGGATATGCAAGAAAAACTGTCCTGTAGGAGCAATTGAGGGGGAGAAAAAAGTTCCCCATAAAATTATACAGGAAAAGTGTACCAAATGTGGAATATGTTTAAGTGTATGTAAGTTTGATGCAGTGGTAAAAAAGTAATATCAGGAGTATTTAATGGTTACTATTGAGATAGATGGAATTAAAACAAGGGTTGAAGAAGGAACAACTGTGCTTCAGGCAGCTAGGCAAATAGGTATAGAAATTCCAACACTCTGTTATCATGAAGCTCTCACTAGATATGCGTCATGTAGGATATGCATAGTTGAATTAAGTATTGAAAAACGCGGGAGAATGAGAACATGGATAGATGCATCATGCGTTTACCCATGCCAGGAGGGTTTGATTGTAAAAACAAACTCTGAAAAGGTAAAAAAAGAACGGAAAGTTATTCTTGAACTTTTACTGTCAAGGGCCCCTGAATCAAAAATACTGAACGAATTGGCTGAGAAATATGGTGCAAGAAAGGATCGTTTTGAATCGGTAGATAAAGGCAAATCCAACTGTATCCTCTGCGGTTTATGTGTTAGAACATGCCATGAATTGATCCATGCAGATGTGATAGGCACAGCCTATCGAGGGATAAGGAAAAAAGTACTTTCTCCCTATAATATTGCCCAGGATGTTTGTATAGGATGTACTGCATGTGCTTTTGTCTGCCCAACGGGGGCTATTAAGGTAAAGCTAGGAAAAGATCGTCTTGATATAGAAAGCTGGCCAGCCAGTCTTGAAATAGTAAAGTGTAAGAAGTGTGGTAAACCTGTGGGACCTAAAGTTTATATAGAACATCTAAGGAAAGAAGTACCATTGTCAGATGAAGTATTTGAACTATGCTATGAATGCAGAAGAAAAAGGTATGCAACAACTACCTGGAAATAAATTTTACAAAGGAGTGAAGATATGTCTAAGATTATTGCCACAGCAGCAATAAGAGGAGCCCATAAGATTGTAAAACAGGCCGAAGAGATGCTTGAAAAAGCAATCGAACTTAAAGGCAAGGATGCAACAGTTGAATATCCAAATACGGCATATTATCTGCCAATAATACTACTTTTTCTAGGCCAAAAAGTCACAAAGGTTGGAGACCTTGTTGAATCACTTCAGGAAGCAAAAAAGCTATTGAGGCCAATCCCCGATGAACATATGTGGCTTCCATACCTCGGCGATACTCTTGATTCGGGCGTTGCAACGCTTATAGCCGAAGAAATTATCGAATCCCTTAAATACCTTATAGGTCCAAACCCCGTTGAAGGGATCTGGCTTGGCTTCACTGATGATTCTACACTCCGTATGCAGGGTATTAAACTGGTTGATGGAAGGATGCCAGGATTTGCGGCAATTGTAGGGTGTACCGAAACGAACCAGCAGGCTGTTGAGCTTGTCAGGGGATTGCAGGAAAGAAACATACTTGTTTTTATAGCAGGAAACACAGGTGGAAAGTCCATTGCCGAACAACTCGCTGAAGAAAATGTTGAGACGAACTGGGATACATTTATAGTTCCTTACGGAAAGGAGATTACAGCTGCGATTCATGCTCTTAATTTTGCTGCAAGAAGCGCAATGACCTTTGGTGGAATAGAACCCGGCACGATGGAAGCAGCGAGAGAAATACTGTTGTACAACAAGGATAGAGTTCATGCTTTTGTTATGGCTCTTGGTGCTGACCCTGGAGTTCCTGAAGATCAACTAATAACTGATGAGAAATATGCAACTGCGGCAGGAGCAATAAACTTTGGTTTCCCGGTAATTTCCAATGTTAATATTCCGGAAATACTTCCAACAGGTATATGTACATACGAACATGTTATATCCGGCGTTAAAATTGAAGAAATAATCAGCAGAGCGATAGAGCTCAGAGGTCTTAAGATAAAAATTGAAAAGATCCCAATCCCCGTTCCCTATGGAGCTGGATTTGAAGGTGAGAGGGTTAGAAAAGAAGACATGTACGTACAGTTTGGAGGGAAGTACACAGATGCGTTCGAGCTGCTTAAAATGAGACCGATGGAAGAAGTAGAAGATGGTAAGATAGAGGTTATAGGTCCGGAAATTGATGACATGAAGGAAGGTGAGGCATATCCCCTTGGAATTATTGTAGAGGTAGCGGGAAGAGAGTTTCAGGAGGATTTTGAAACAGTTCTTGAAAGAAGAATCCATGAGTTCATCTCCTGTGCCCATGGAATATTTCACATGGGGCAGAGGTCTATAGTATGGGTGAGAATAAGCAAAGAAGCTTATGAAAAAGGTTTTAAGATGAAACATTTTGGGGAAATTCTTCTGGCAAAAATGCATGAGGAATTCTCCAGGATAGTTGACAGGGTGCAGGTAAAGATATACACCGATGAAAAAGAGGTAAAAAAATTACTTGAGATGGCAAAAGAAGTATACCGACAGCGAGATGATAAGATAAGTGGTATGACCGATGAAGATGTGGAGGAGTTTTATTCATGTACCCTCTGCCAGTCGTATGCTCCCAACCATGTTTGTATAGTTACCCCCCAGAGACCAGGTCTGTGTGGAGCATATACATGGCTAGATTGTAAAGCCAGCTACCAGATTAACGAGCATGGTCCAAATGAGCCTGTTAAGAAAGGAGAGGTTCTTGATCCAGTAAAAGGAGAATGGAAGAATATAAATGAATATATAGAGGTAAAATCTAACGGAAATCTAAAACGGTTCAAAGCATACTCCATAATGGAAGATCCGATGACATCCTGTGGTTGCTTCGAGTGTATAGCTGCGGTTGTTCCAGAGGCTAATGGTATAATGATAGTAGACCGTGATTATACAGGTATGACTCCGATAGGTATGAAATTTTCGACACTTGCAGGTCAGATAGGAGGTGGCATTCAAACTCCCGGATTTGTGGGAATAGGAAAAATCTACATAAGCAGTCCGAAGTTCATCTCAGCAGAGGGA
>QMQA01000289.1 GCA_003648845.1 Candidatus Aerophobota bacterium | reverse complement strand
TCCATTACTACCTCTACCGGATTCTCCTCATGGATATTGATCAGCCGATCAGCACCAAGGACCTTTCCCACTTTCAATCTGGATTCTCTTGTGTCAACAAGATAAACCCTTTCAGCACCAAGTAGTTTTGCAACCGCAACAGATGCTAATCCAAGTGGTCCAGGCCCCATTACCACAACATGCTCGCCAACTACATAGCCACCTATGGTTTGAAAACCATAGAGGACACACCCAAGATTGGTCACCAGAGACGCCTCGTCAAAAGAAACGTGCTCTGCGATTTTATGAACCGTATTTATGTGATTAATCACATACTGGGCATACCCACCATTTGTTGTAAATCCATTGGCCCTGTGTCCCTTCTTTACGTTACCATAATTCAGGCATACCGTATAGTTACCAATCCTGCAATTTCTACACCTGAGGCACCCAAGATGCGCTTCAACCGCAACACGATCACCGATTTCAAACTCATCTACCGTTTCACCTCTCGCTACAACAACACCAGCATACTCATGTCCTGGAATGAAATTGCCAAATGGAGGCTGACCGGGCCATGGATTTGAGATGAGATCTACATCGCTATGGCATACAGCACAGGCCTCGACCCTGATCAGGACATCGACTGGACCTCTCACTTTCCCTGATATGGCACTCCTAAAAACTGACTTTTTACTTTATTAACAGATAAAACACCAAAGATCATCCTCTTACCTTTCACCAAGACAGCACTCTTAAAAACTGATTTTTTAACCTTCACCAAATAAAATACCATAACCCAACCTCTTATCTTCTTCCAAAACAGCACTCAAAAAAACCACTTTTCAAACTTCACCAAATAAAATACCATAATCCAGCCTCTCACCACCCCTCAAGACAGCAATAAAAAAACCTGAAACAAAAACAATCCAAAAGGGTAATAATGTATGATTGTATGACAATATACTATACAAACACTGTCCGAATGTCAATGAAAAATCGGCATTCCTATAATAAATCAAAATCGCCGGAAACATTGACAATAACCTTATTAACTATTTTTCCCTCCAAAACCCATGAAAAACAAGAGCAGATAATTTTGAAAAATCAGGACACGTATCATAAAATTTTATAAAAATACAGCTACAGAAAGTTATAGTTACGGAGGAATGAAAATGCTGAAAAAAATTAATCTCACCTTAACGATCATTCTATTTATTATAGCAAGTTTCACTCTTCTCAACGCACAGGAAAATAAACCGGTTATCAGAATCCTTAAAGTCGACTGGTATGTGGTATCCCAGTACGGGGTTAAACTTCAGTACAGAACATTCGATAACACACCTGTTATACTTTACCTTCCAAAAAGCTTTGAAAACAAAATATTTCGGTTTATAGAGCCTCCCAAAGGAGTAGGTGATATCCACGGTGTACCAGCTCTAATAGTACACATGAACGGAGGGAAGCTGGAACTTATTGACATCTATGTCCAGCACAATAAAAAGGATGCACTCCTTGTGAAGCTGAGCGATGAAGATGTTGAGAAGTTCAGAGAGATAGAAAAAATCGGTAAGGTAGACATAAAGTTTTAACTTGCATTATATAAAGTCCCTGCTATACCCAACGATTATAAGAGGAAATTGGTTAAGGTAAAGATAAAGTTTTAACTTGCTTTATAAAAGATTTTACTGTTAAATAAAGTTTTGCCATAGAAAGATTAAGTAAAGATCATAGAAGGTGGGAATAATTTAATGTCGAATAATATACTCTATATATTATGGATCCTAGTTGCGCTGTCACTGATGTTACTCTCATTTACAATATGGGGCAAAAACGGGGTTCTGGCCATTATAATTGGCAATGTTGTTTTGATGAATATATTCGTCCTAAAAGGAATGAGATTATTCGGATTCGATGCTACTGGCGGGAATGTTCTATACGCGACAATCTTTCTCGGGACCGATATAATTGCGGAATACTACGGCGAAAAGGAGGCAAGACAAACTGTTTTTATGGGATTCTTCATATCAGTATTCTTCTTACTCGCTTCGAGATTTATAATCCTCTTTAATCCAGCTCCCTGGGACCTGTATCATGAATCTCTAAAAAAGATATTCACACCCACATGGAGAATAGTAGGTGCCTCAATGCTGGCATATCTTATCTCGCAGAACTTTGATGTATTTTTCTACGGGATGATCAAAAGACTTGCCCCCAGACATCTCTGGCTCCGGAATAATGGATCCACCTGGTGTTCCCAGGCAATCGATACAATTGTATTCTGTACTGCCGCATTTATCGGGATGTATGAATCTCAGGTAATTTTAGGTATCATCGCCTCAACCTACATCCTCAAGATAGTCGTTGCTGCAATTGATACTCCTTTTATCTATCTTTCCAGGTTGATTGTAAAACTCAGGCCATCCATACTCCCGAAATAAATAACGATGACACAGTAACCCTGCCAAATAATCTCCCTATCGAAGAACGCTTTGTCTGGTATGACCTTCAGCTACGCCTTGCCCGAAGATCCAAAAAGTCTTATATAAAACCTGATTCTATCCTTCACTTTTTCTCTTGCACCTGCAAAGATTTTTCTGAGATTCCCACCCGAGTCCTTCTCTGGAAAATTTTCTTCTACCGATTTCAGAAAAACTTTCTGAAGATCTGTTGAGACATTTATCTTGGCAATACCTGCTGAAATAGCCTCCTGGATTGAGCCCTCATCCTTCTCAAGCACAAGGTCAAACTTCTCGGCATCCTCAATTTTCTGGAGAACTCCGGATGTTCCGTGGAGTACAAGAGGAATATCTACCCTGGATGCAATCTCCTCGATTCTTCTGATGTTCAGAGGCCTCAGAGGAGCAAGCATACCATGGATGCTCCCGCATGCAATGGCAAGTGAGTCGCAACCTGTCTCTTCTGCAAACTCCTCAGCAAAATCAGGTACTGCATACAGCGATTCGAGAAATGATTTTGCTTCCGGTGTCAGTCTCCCCGTCC
>QMQA01000288.1 GCA_003648845.1 Candidatus Aerophobota bacterium | reverse complement strand
TCCACAACGAACCTATAAAGAAGTGGTTTTATTGCAGTGAAAATTCAGAGATCAGAAACGGAGATAAAATGATGAAAAAATATATACTATTGGTTCTTTTGATCACATTATTCACAACTGGAGGATCATTCCTGTACTCTCAGGAAGATGGTATTGGTGAGGTTGTCTTCATTTCAGGTACGTGCTTTGTAAAACCCGCAAATCAGGTCTACATCCCTTTAAAATTGGGGGATGTGATAAAGTCATCAGACACAATAAAGACAGATCCAGACTCATCTGTTGAGATAAAACTTTATTCGGGAAACAGGATACTGGTAGAAGGAGATACAATTCTCAGAATTGAAAGCTCCCTGCTTGAGAATAATTCCTACACCAGCCTTGGGCTATTAATCGGAAGAATTCAGCTACTCGTTACCAAATTAATGCCCAACAAGGAGGTATTCAGCGTTAACACACTGGCAACAGTTGCAGGTATTAGGGGTACCAGATTTACCGTTTCTGCAGCCGAGGATGGAACATCCCTGATTGAGGTCACAGAAGGCATTGTTCAGGCTGAAACAGACGAAAAATCCTACATCCTTAAAAGAGGAGCTATTGCTGAGTTTTATATTACAGGCGAAAAGGAAGATCTGAAAAAAAGACCAAACTACATGAAATGGCGTGAAAGGATTACAGAGAAAATAAAAAAGGATCCTGAAACCGCACTTTTGAGAATACTTCAAATAGAGAGAAGATTAATCGGGAAGCTCAGAGAAAAGAAGGACGATATTGAAAGATACAGAAAAAGCTGGGCTGTTTTCATTAAAAAAATAAATCAGCTTGAAAAAAGAGGGATGTATGATGAAGAAAAAAAGCTCATCCAGAGACAGATGATCCAGACGAGGAAAGCGCTTGTTTTCTTCACAAAAGTAAGACAGAATCTTCAGAGACTCAGGGCAGTTCTGGTTATAACTGCGAGAATAGAAAAAGAGGTGGGAAAACCAGATAGAGAAAAACTCAGAACCCTCGTCACAATAAGAAAGGAATACAACAGGATAACATTTCTTATCAAGAAGATAGAGGATGCTGAAGCAAAATTGAAAAAAGCGTTGATTATACTTAACAGGAAATACAGGGAGATTCAGAAAAAAAGCAGCTTTAGTTAAAATTATTCAACCTTTCTATCGACCCCCGCATCTTCAAAGGTCGCCATTTCATAGTAAAGATGCATGGCTGCATCAATTACCTCCATGGCAATAGCCGAACCTGTTCCCTCTCCAAGGCGGAGACCAAGATCAAGAATCGGTTCTTTCCCGAGATAAGCATAAAATATCGAATGTCCCTTTTCAGCAGAACGGTGCGACAAAACCATGTAGTCTTTTGTATAGGGACATAGAGAAGCAGCGATCAGTGCCCCTGCTGTCGAGATAAACCCATCAACAACAGAAACCCTCTTTTTAATAGCGGCTCCAATTATTAATCCGGCTATACCTCCTATCTCAAATCCACCTACCTTTGATAACACATCGAGAGGGTTATCCCTATCAGGTTTATTCACCTCAATGCCCCTCTTTATAACATTAACCTTTTTCCTCCACCCGTCTTCAGAAATACCCGTTCCAAATCCTGTTATTTCTTCCACCGAAGCTCCTGTAATCACAGCTCCTATTGCCGATGATGCTGTGGTGTTACCGATACCCATATCTCCGGTCCCAAGCAGATCGTAATCATAGTCAAGTGCAAGTTCAATTCCTGTAACAACAGATTTTTCTGCCTGCTCCAGCGTCATTGCCGGGCCTTTTGTGAAGTTTCGAGTTCCAAAGTCGATTTTTCTATCAATATATCCATCAGTTTCAATTCTTGAAGCCACTCCCATATCAACCACCACAACATCAGCGCCACAATGCTTTGCCAGAACATTAACTCCAGCACCCCCAGCAATAAAATTAAGAACCATCTGGGCAGTGACTGATTGAGGGTATGCGCTTACTCCCTCCTCAACCACCCCGTGGTCAGCAGCCATTGTAAATATTATCTTTCTTTCATACTTTGGATGTGGAGTTCTCTGGGCCATCGCCATTACCCTGCAGAGTTCCTCAAGTCTTCCAAGGCTTCCCTGCGGTTTGGTCTGGTTATCCAGCCTCCTCTGAACCTCCTCCAGAACATCCATACTTACAGGTTTTACCTCAGCGATATAATCTGAAAGTTTCCTCATCCCATCCTCCAGATTTTTTCCAGGCCATACAGTATTTCTATATATAGAATCTCCTCAGTTTTCTGAGAGTTTCAAATCTCTCTACAGCAATTTCAATAAGCCTTCCTACGAGTTCATGCTGTGGTATCCCGCTAACCTCCCATAGCTTCGGATACATACTCATCTGAGTAAAGCCTGGGATTGTATTGAGTTCATTTATAATAATCTTAGAATCTTCAACGAGGAAAAAGTCAACCCTGGCTAGCCCAAAACATCCAAGTACCTTAAATGCTTTAACAGCAATAAACTTTATTTCTTCTATCATGTTATCATCCAGCTTCGCCGGTACCACAAGTTCAGCCCCATCCTCATCAAGATACTTCGCGTCATAACTGTAAAACCCCTTCCTCGGAATTATTTCACCTGGGAGCGAGGCGATAGGATTCTCTCCTCCCAGCACTGAACATTCTATTTCCCTACCTTTTACCCTCCTTTCAACAATGATTTTTGTATCATAGGTAAAGGCATCTTTAACTGCCTGAACATACTGGTCTTTGTTCTCCACCATACTTATCCCCACTGAAGAACCTAGGGAAGCCGGTTTAACGAAAACTGCGTTTCCGAGTTTTCTGCTTACATCCTCGTAAGAAGGAACCTCTCCTTTTTCAAAAACAATAAACTCTGCGATGGGAAGCCCCCTCTCCCTCAAAAGCCTTTTTGAAAACTCCTTATCCATATTAACAGATGATCCGAGAACCCCAGAACCAACATATGGTATCTGAATATGCTCGAAAATACCCTGTATCGTTCCATCCTCGCC
>QMQA01000287.1 GCA_003648845.1 Candidatus Aerophobota bacterium | reverse complement strand
GCTCTTCTATTCTTTTTGGAGCCGGATTTTTCAATGTTCTGGACGTTGCTTCAACCGCATCGGCAAGCATTACAATTGCAGCCTCTCTTGTCTGTGGTTTCGGGCCCTGGTAATGGAAATCCTGTTTATCCACATCGCCACCGTTTTTTTTCTGGGTTTTTAATGCCTGATGGTAGAAATACTTCATAAGCGTAGTTCCATGATGCTGTGCAATTATATCTACAACCTCTTTTGGGAGTTTAATGCTCTTTGCCATTTCTACTCCAATTTTCACATGTGCTTTCAGGATTGAGTTCGAAAGAGTGGGTTTTAAATTACTATGCTTGCTCTCCCCAAGTGTGTTTTCAATATAATATTCCGCATTTGGAAGTTTTCCAATATCGTGATACAGGCCGGCCACTCTTACAAGTAACGGGTTAGCCCTTATGTATCTTGCAGCCATCTCTGCCATATTCGCCACGTTTATGCTGTGATGATATGTTCCCGGCGCCTCCATCTGAAGCTTTTTTAGAATAGGATTATTCAAATCAGCCAATTCGAGGAGTCTGAAGTTTGTTGGCAGGTTCATAATTATTTCAAAGAACGGTATTATACCCATCGAGAATATAACAGATATTAAACCGTTACCCATTCCCCAGAGAAGAAGCATGGAAAAGTCTCTGATTTTCAGCTCCCTCAGCAAGCCTATAGCTACCAAGATAAGCGTATTAACACCCATAATATACAAACTTGATTTCAACAAATCGCTTCTTTTTTCAGCCCTGCTAACAACATACAGGGCAATCAAGCCGGAACCCATGGAAAAGATCATCGTATACGGATCATTTCCGGATATGAGAAGTAAAAATATTGGAAGCATTATTGCCAGTGTAAAGCTCACTTTTCGCTTGAATAAAACCTCTGCTGTAATTGTTATACCGGCCGTAGGCACAAACACACCAAGAAAAAGATAAGAAGGTGGATTCTTTATCAGGGTTATTAAGTACGCATAGAATACGGTAAAAACGGTAAATCCCAGAAGCAGAATATAGTTCCTTTCATTTATTCCCTGTTGCTCCTTTATGAATGGCAATGTCGAAAGATAGATCAGCAGTAGAAGCAGAATTCCTATACCTGCAATGGCCTTTAAATTAAAGTGGCTCGTATATTTTACTATTGCCTCGATTTTGGGGAGATTTTGTTCTGTTATCTCCTCTCCCTGTCTTACAACTACAGCTCCCTTCTTTATCGTATTCCTAACCGGTTCGATCTTGCTGATTTCTTCATTTATTAATCTCTGAGACTCGGTTGGGTTGTAGAACAAGTTTGGTTTTATGAAATATAACAGCACCGCAGAAATAGTTTCAAGATCCTCTCTTCCCAGGCTATAATTTTGCCTCAAATAATCAACAAGAATTTTCTTAACCGTTTTAGTGGATACTATTTCATTTATTTCGAGTTTTTGCTGAATTATTTCAGCCTCCTCAATCTTCCTTACAATTATACCTGTTTGAGAATAAGCTTTCAGTTTTTCAGCGGGCAGGTCCGCTATTGGTTTTTGAATTAAGAAATTAAGGGCATCCATTACAACGCTTCTGTAGTTCTTCTCTTTGTAAGATCTAATAAATTCTTTAAGTATCGATTCTTTTATATTATATCCGCTTTCCCTGATAATATTCGCCTTTTCATCTTCGGATAATGAAGTTGGTCCAACAATATCTATCTTTTCAAGAAAATCATTAAATCGATTCAATACCTCCATATTAATTTCTGTCTGAAGATCAAATACAGGTGAAACACGGCTCTTTCTTTCTTCAATCCGCTTCTTTGTTTCAGCTTCATTGATGTATGTTATCTGTTTTGGAGCTACTATGTTTTCCTGAGCTATTTCTCCAATCTGATAATCATACTTCACCCCGAAATAAGGCTTTGCCACCATCCACAGAAGTGCCACATAAGAGAGAAAAGCAACGAGGAATATTATTTTTTTACCCTTGGGTTTCAAAAGTCCTCTAACGTCTATCAATCTCATCTCCTCTATCCCTGTCAAAAGCCCTGATAATCTCTTCAACAAGGGGATGTCGCACCACATCTTCTGGGCCAAGATAAACAAATGATATACCCTTAATGCCTTTCAGAACCCTGGATGCCGCTATAAGACCCGATTCGGTGGATTTTGGTAAATCTATCTGAGTTATATCACCCGTTATTATGGTTTTTGAATTGTACCCTATCCTTGTAAGGAACATTAATATCTGTCCTTTAGTAGTATTTTGTGCCTCATCAAGAATAATAAAAGCATCGTGCAACGTTCTCCCTCTCATATATGCCAGCGGAGCAATCTCAATCGCTCCTCTCTCCACGTACCTCTGAAATACAGGATACGGAATCATATCGTATATAGCATCGTAAAGAGGCCTGAGATAAGGATTAATCTTTTGTTCAAGATCACCCGGTAAAAATCCAAGACTCTCTCCAGCTTCAACAACCGGTCTTGTCAGGATTATTCTTGATATATTCTCAGCAAATAAATAGTGTAATGCAAAAGCCATTGCAATATAGGTTTTCCCTGTTCCTGCCGGACCAATAACAAAGTTTATATCGTTTTTCATCACTGCATCAAAATATTTAGCCTGTCCTATCGATTTGGGAGAAATAACTTTTCCGTTATGACCTATAGTTATAAACTTATTCTGAAAATCCCCGACATTAAAGTTTGCATCCTTTTTAACCCTGTTCACGAGATATGTCAGCTCTTTCTCGCTAACCTCTCCCTTTTTCTTTCCAATCTCAAAAATATTCTCAAAAATCTTCTTTGCTACAGCTACTCCAACCTCATCACCAGTGATGTTTATCTTCTCTCCCCTTCCCGCTACAGAGACACCTATCTCTTTTTCAATAAAATGGATTAATCGGTCATTATTTGCATATACTATTTGCTGGAGTTCCTGGGAGGGGATTTCGATACTGACTTTTTTATCTGAATTATTTTTAATTAAAGGTTCTGTATCGTCCATTT
>QMQA01000286.1 GCA_003648845.1 Candidatus Aerophobota bacterium | reverse complement strand
TACCCAGAAGGATACAGCTATTCCCAGTTCTGTTACCATTTCCAGGTATGGAGAAGTCTTTTCCCCTTAACCATGCATATTGAACACAAGGCAGGGGAGAAGATGTTTGTGGATTATACCGGGAAAAAACTTCGAATCTATGATAGCATAAGGGGCAAAACTAAAGAGGTGGAAGTATTTGTAGCCATACTGCCAGCATCTCAGCTTACCTATGTGGAGGCAACAGAAACCCAAAAGAGGCAGGACTGGATAAAGGCAAATGAGAATGCCCTCTGGTATTTTGGAGGAGTACCCAAGGCAGTTGTACCTGACTCTCTGAAATCAGGAGTAACCAAAGCAAATAAGTACGAGCCAGAGATAAATCCTGTATATACTGATTTTGCAAGATACCTGCGGTACGGCAATTGTTCCAGCCCGTCCCCACAGTCCAAAGGATAAAGCTATGGTGGAAAGTGCAATAAAGATCGTCTATCAAAGAGTGTTCGCACCTCTAAGAAACTCCCTTTTTCTCTCTCTTGAGGAGCTTAATCAGGCAATAAGAGAGAGGTTAGAAAAGCATAATAGAGCACCTTTTCAAAGAATCAGGATACCCCGAAAAGACCTTTTTAACCAGGTTGAAAAAGAGGCTTTGGGGAATCTTCCTTTAAACCGGTATGAGTTAAAGGAGTTTCGCTCTCTTAAGGTCCCCTCTAACTATCATATTGAGCTAAGAGAGGATAATCATTTCTACAGCATCCCCTGGCAGTTAAGGGGAAAACGTATAATGCTTGTGTACACACAATCAACGGTAGAGGTTTATCATCAGAATATGCGAGTTGCCTTTCACCAAAGAGAAAGAAAAAGAGGGTATACCACCTTAAAAGAGCACATGCCTTCCCGGCACAGATTCTATGCAGAACTTAGCCCAGAGGAGGTGGTTAGCCAAGGAGGAAAGATTGGAGAGGAGGTAAAAGTTCTCATCGAGAAAATACTGCGATACTCAAGCACAAGACAAAGACATCAGGCTCTTCGATCCTGTCTTGGAATAATTGATCTTTCCCGGCACTATGATAAAAGGAGACTCAACAGTGCCTGCAGGAGGGCCCTTGAGTTTCACGTGTTCTCCTACAAGGCGGTAAGGAATATCCTGCAAAAAGGTCTGGATAGGGTAAAAGAGGAGCCTTTATCCTCCAGATCCTATCCTGTCCACAGCAACATCCGGGGAGAAAGCTATTTCAAGTGATACTCATGAGGAGGGCTCATTCTCTCAATTTTTCAGGAAAGCTCTTTAGATTCCTTTAACGAAGCTTTTGAACGAGAGATTGGATAGATGATAAACGTTCTACAAAGGACAGTGTAAATAGAGGCCACCAGATAAGGAGGATAGGGAGAAATTCTACCTGGTATCCTTACAGAAAAAGCTTTCGATTAGTTCTTTTTAACTGGGCGAAGGTCTTTTATGATCAAAGATTAACAGGAGCTTTATTAGACAGGATAATTCATCATGCCCACATCATCCAGATTCAGGGAGAAAGCTACCGGTTTAGACAAATGAGGAAATTGAAACTTATTCAAGGGGAAGTGAAAATGGTGCATCTTAATAGCCCAAAGCTATTTTTGGGTAAGTATCCACTTTCAAAAGAGCCTTGTAAGGGGCTGAATAAGGGTATATTGTGGACAAGAAGAGATATTTGTATTCCAGATGATTTTGAACAGCTTAAATGGGCTTATATATTGATTTTCCTCTAAGACGCTCAGAGCAAAGGTTTTTAGAGATTAAGAGAGCATCTAAACTGCCCTCTTTTCCCTGACAACAATATTTTAAGAGGGTGGGTGGTTCCTTTCTGGGCTAACATTCACAACTTAGCAGGGAGGCTTCTATGAACAATGAGGCAACTTTAGAGAAAATGCAAAAGATGAAACTTTATGGAATGCTAAGGGCCTTTAACCAGAGCCTGGAACAGAGGTTAGTGAACAAGGTGGGCCCAGATGAGCTTGTTGCACACCTCATCGATGCTGAATGGGATGATAGACATAACAGGAGGCTAAAAAGACTTATTAAGCAAGCTAAATTTCGCTATCAGGCATCCTTAGCTGAGGTAGATTTTGAGCTAAAAAGAGGTCTTGATAAAAACATGCTCCTTAGGCTCTCTGAGTGTAGCTGGATTAGAAAAAGACAAAATATCATCATCACAGGACCTACCGGGGTGGGGAAAAGCTTTCTCGCCTCAGCTCTTGGATATCAGGGATGCATGTATGGGTTTAAAGTATCCTACTTTAACTGCTCAAAACTTTTCTCTCAGCTAAAGCTTGCCCACGCTGATGGAAGCTACATAAAAGAGCTTAACAGGATAGGAAAGCAGGACGTTCTCATCCTGGATGATTTTGGCCTGCATCCTCTTGATGCCCAGATGAGGTTATCCCTCTTAGAGATTATGGAAGATAGACACGGAAAAAGATCAACTGTTATCTCCTCCCAGTTTCCAGTTAGAAGCTGGCATGAGGTTATTGGGGAGCCAACCATTGCTGATGCTATCTGTGATAGAATAATCCACACAGCCTTTCGGATTGAGCTTAAAGGAGAGTCAGTGAGAAAAAAATATGCCAGTAAATTGACATAAAGTTGCCACTTTTGGTACAATAAAAATGAGGGGATGTGAAGGGTTGGTTAGTGGACAACTTTAAACCGGAATGGGTGGCAAGTTTCACCGGAATATCCATTCCAATTTTTTCACGAATTTTAACCCTGTTATGGACACTGGCATAGTATAGGGAGGATGAGACCCTCTTGCGTTTTTGCTTATACTCTACCACTTCGCAAAATGCAGTTTTCCAATCTTCTCTTTTTTGATCAGGTGGTCCTCTTTTACTTTATCACACACATGATGCGTGGGGTTGACCAAATATTAAAAAAGACTAAAATGTTAGATAAAACTAACATTATTATATAAGCCTAAGAAAGGAGATGAAGATGAATACTTTAACAGAAAGTGCTCAGGATTATTTGGAGGCAATTCTGG
>QMQA01000285.1 GCA_003648845.1 Candidatus Aerophobota bacterium | reverse complement strand
TTTCTATAACTCTCATAAACATCGTCCAGAACCTTCATCTGAGTTGCGTCTATTTCATCGTATTTAAAACCAAACTCCTCAAAAATAGACCTGATCCTTGTAGTTATAAACTCACGAATATCATCGATCATGCCCGTACTCTGTTTATACAGTGGCAAAACATCATCTATCAATTTTCTTAAAGATAAAGTGAGTCTTTTATCAATTATTATTCTTATTATACCAAAAACGCTTCTTCGCAGAGCAAACGGGTCTTTTGAACCTCTGGGTCTTATTCCAATAGAAAATATACCCAGAATATTATCAAGCTTATCAGCAATACCCACAATCATCCCGGATATAGATTTGGGTATATCGTCTCCTGCAAATCTCGGAAGATAATGTTCTTTTATTCCTACAGCAACCTCATCAGGATACCCGGATGCCTTGGCATAGTAATAACCCATAATACCCTGAAGCTCGGGAAACTCACCGACCATCTGAGTGACAAGATCATTTTTGCACAGAGAAGCTGCTGTAAGGGAATATTCTCTTTCTTTATCATCTAATCCAAGATGTGAGCACAAAATCTCAGAGATCTTTTCTATTCTATTAACCTTCTCATCCATACTTCCCAATTTTTCATGGAAAGTCACTTTCTTCAAAATTTCTCTGTAAGTCGAAAAATGTCTTTTCTTATCCTCTTCAAAGAAAAACTTTCCATCATTCAACCTCGCTCTGAGTACCCTTTCATAGCCACCAGAAGTTTCTCTGTTATCCTCTATGTTCGAAACAACTACAAAATTGTTGGATAATTTCCCGCTACTCTTTTCAACCAATGGGAAATAGTATTGATGGTGAACCATCTCTGAGATAAGAACTTCCTCGGGGAGTTCGAGGAACTCTTCCTCAAACCTGCAAAGCACAAGATTAGGGTACTCTGTCAGATCCGTATTATAATCGAGAAGAATCGAAGCTGACCCAGGAACTTCGAAGTTATTCTTTTCACAAATCCTGTTAAGTTCATCCTGGATTCTACTCTTTCTTTCATCTCTATCAACAATAACTTTTAAACTTAAAAGTTCCCGCTTATATAAATTGGGTTCTTTTATCCTCTCGGGTTTATCAAAATATATTCTGTGCCCAAACGTAAAATTAGAGCTTTTAACCCCTGCAAGGTCAAATGGTACCACTTCATAACCAAACATGTATATAACCCATCTGATCGGTCTCGAGAACAGGAAACCACTTTTTTCCCATTTCATTGTCTTAGGGAAAATAATTCTTTCAAGGGATCTCTTTAAAATTACCGGTAATAAATTTATAGTTTTCTCTCCTCCACGTTTCTTCTCTATAAAAACATATTTTTTACCATTGATCTCTTTGATAATAACATCCTTTTCATCAGCTTCATTGGCTCTCAAAAATCCTATGAGTGCCTTGGTGGGTTTCCCTTCACTGGTATACGCCTTCTCAATACCGGGGCCCCTCTTTTCTTCTACAAATACATTCTGAACCTCACAAACCCCTTTCACAAGCAAACCCAACCTTCTGGGAGTTGAAAACGACTCCATGCTCTCAAAAGAAATATAACACTCGGAAAGATTATCTGAATAAGCCCTGGCAAACTGGGAGATTGTATCAGGTATTATCTCATGTGGAAGTTCTTCTACACCTATCTCTACCAGAACTGTTCTGGTTTTATCCATCTAAACCCCTGAAGCTTTTAATTAAAATTTAACACTTCACAAAACCTCAGCAAACAATCGGAACAAAAGATGCATACCGTTGATTGAAACTTTAAAGCCGGGAAAACCGATTAATTAACGGGAAACCCTGTTTTCGCCTTGATTCAACATAACTTTCTGCAACTTCCCTTGCCATCTTCCTTACACGTATTATATAAGATGCCCTTTCAGTAACACTTATAGCCCCCCTTGCCTCAAGGGTATTAAACAGGTGGGAGCATTTCAGTACCATGTCATATGCGGGAAGCACCAGACCCCTATCAAGGCACTTTCTCGCTTCTTCCTCATATTCTCTAAAGAGCTTTATGTACCTCTCAACATCAGCGATCTCGAAATTGTAGCATGAAAACTCATATTCTTCTCGTTTTCTGATATCACCATACGTCAATTTATCTGACCACATGACATCAAATATGTTATCCTTGTTCTGAATAAACATGGCTATTCTTTCCAGTCCATATGTCAATTCCACAGATATAGGATCCAGCTCCAGGCCGCCAACCTGTTGAAAATATGTAAACTGGGTTATCTCCATACCATCAAGCCATACCTCCCACCCAAGCCCTGTTGCTCCCAGTGTTGGCGATTCCCAATCATCATGGACAAATCTCACATCATGTTTTCTGAAGTCAATTCCCATTGAGCTGAGACTTTTTAGATAAAGCTCCTGTACATCTTCAGGGGGTGGTTTTATTAAAACTTGATACTGGTAAAACAGCTGAAGCCTATTTGGATTTTCCCCATACCGCCCATCGGTAGGCCTTCTGCTGGGTTCTACGTAAGCAACAAACCAGGGTTCCGGCCCCAGTGCTCTCAAGAAGGTAGCAGGATTATTTGTTCCTGCCCCCGTTTCTATATCATATGGCTGAACAACAATAGCACCACAATTGCTCCAGTATCTATCGAGATGAAAAATAATCTCCTGTAATGTCATCGAAAAATCCCGAAAATAATTATGTGGGAATGTTGCTAAAATATATCCATGGTATAACTTTGAGTCAAGTTGAATGCCTTACTTCTCAAAAGGGTAGTATTCTCTTTAGGCTATGCTAGAAAAAGATAGGAATATACAACTTATGACAACCAGAACAGAAAAACGCCTGAAAATTATTTTAATTGCAACTGCATTCGTGTTTAGCATTCTAATCATTAGATCAGCAAATCTGATATTTTTCAGCAATATCTCAATAAAAGCTCCTGAGAATATATCCAAAGTTGAAAGAGGATTTATTAAGGACAGGAAAGGAGAAAAACTTGCCTTAAGCTTTGAAA
>QMQA01000284.1 GCA_003648845.1 Candidatus Aerophobota bacterium | reverse complement strand
CTAGAAAGATCAATAGATCAACTGGAGTCAATCTATGCCTGAGAAAAAGAACCCTGAAGGCCTGAAATCCAAATCAGCTGTTAGGAATGCCGTGAATATACGAACTCCTGAGCTGGTCTCGGGGCTGGAGTATCGGGGAGTCAATAGAATAGAAGGACCATTGCTATTTATTGAGAATACCCATCCGGTTGGATACAGGGAGCTTGTTGAATGTGAAGACGAGTACGGGAAAAAGAGGCTGGGAATGGTTCTTGAAACATCGAAGGATTTTGTTGTTGTGCAGGTTTTTGAGGGGACAACGGGTCTAAAGCTTGAAAAAACCCGCGTTCGGTTTATGGGGGAACCTCTGAAAATTGGTGTTTCCCGTGACATGCTTGGCAGGATATTTAATGGTCTTGGAAAACCGATAGATGGTGGACCACCGCAGAAATCCGAAATGCTCTTGAATGTAAACGGGCTTCCAATAAATCCAACAGCAAGGGCATATCCGAGGGATTTTATTCAGACAGGTATATCGGTAATCGATGGAATGAATACTTTGATAAGGGGACAGAAACTTCCAATTTTTTCCGGCAACGGACTTCCACATAATGAGCTTGCTGCTCAGATTGCAAGGCAGGCAAAGATAAGAGGCGAGGAATCGGAGTTTGCAGTTGTCTTTGCAGCTATGGGTGTTAAGCATGATGTTGCGAGGTTTTTTACAGATGTTTTCCGCGAGAGTGGGGTGTTGGAGAAGGTCGCACTTTTCTTAAGTCTGGCTGATGATCCTTCTATAGAGAGACTTGTAACTCCGAGATCAGCTCTTACTCTTGCTGAGTATCTTGCTTTTTATGAAAACATGCATATCCTTGTTATTCTCACAGATATGACAAATTACTGCGAGGCCCTGAGAGAGGTCTCAACCATCAGGGGCGAGATACCATCTAGAAAGGGTTATCCTGGATACCTGTATTCTGATCTTGCAGAGATCTATGAGCGCTCGGGAATGATAAAAACCTCAAGCGGCTCAATTACCAGTTTGCCCATACTGACCATGCCTAACGATGATATATCCCATCCCATTCCTGACCTTACGGGATATATCACCGAGGGTCAGATTGTATTTGAGCGGGAGATGTACGGGAGAGGTATTTATCCTCCGATTGCAGGGCTTCCCTCTCTTTCCAGGCTGATGAAGGATGGGATTGGTGAAGGAATGACACGTGAGGATCATCCGCACCTGGCAAGTCAGCTTTTTGCAGCTTACAGTTATGTGAAGGATGTAAGAAACCTTGCCTCTGTTATAGGCGAGGAAGAGCTCACTCCTCTTGATAAAAAGTATCTGGAGTTTGGTGAAGAGTTCGAGAAAAGATTCGTTACTCAGAGGATGGATGAGAATCGAAGCATTGAGGAGACACTCGATATAGGGTGGGATGTATTGAAGATCCTACCCCCCGAAGAGCTTCACAGGGTAACAGAGGAGGAACTTGAGAAGTATTACTATTGATTTTTGGTATGGAACCTGGGAGATAATTGAAAAATGGCAATAAGGAATATTCCGCCAACAAAAACTAACCTTCTCAAGCTCAAAGAAGAGCTAAAGTTTGCAAAACTCGGATATGAACTTCTAGACCAGAAGAGAAACATATTGATCATTGAACTTCTTGGTATTGTTGATCAGGCAGTTGATATCCAGAATCAGATTGAAGAGGCCCTGGATAGGGCTTTCAGAAGCCTTGAGGAGGCAATCGCTCATTCGGGTAAGTTACAGATTAAAAGCATTGCTTTTGCGATGAATCTAAAATCTGAGGTGAAAATCAGGGTGAGGAAAGTTATGGGTGTAACCCTCCCCGTGGTTGAGACTCAGTTCGAAGAAAATCCCCCCTATTTCAGCGGCATTGGTATGAGCTTCTGGGTAGATGAGGCAATTAAAAACTTCATGCAGGTTTTGAAAATAATGGGGAGGTTTGCGGAACTGAAGATTTCGGTTGTAAGACTCGCAGAGGAGGTTAAGAAAACTATCAGGAAGGTGAATGCTCTTGAAAAAATTGCGATACCCGATCTTGAAGAAACTGTGCAGAATATTGAGTCGAGACTTGAGGAGAGCGAAAGAGAAATGTTCAATCTCATGAAAATGGTAAAAGAATCGATTGAAGAATCGAGGAGGCATTGAAAAAAGCATATATCAAATAGCTTAACTTTGAGCTTTCCAGGAGAGAATGCAGGAGATTATTTTTTCTGTATCTTGAGCGGGCGAGATTATATTGAACGCAATTATCAGACATGTTTACGCTTAAGCCTGTGTCTGGTAAGTGCTCATACATGTAGAATCCAGACGAAATGAATTAAAAAGGTGAGGAAAAAAAGTGGCAAAACCAGTTGAAAGAATAATGGTTTACATAGATGGTACGGAGGAAAGTATTGTAGCAGCCCAGTATGCTATTGTTTTGGCAAAAACGCTCGATGCTGAGCTTTATGCCCTTTATATAATAAACATAAAGGCTCTTGAGGAATTGCTCAGGGCTAAAATTTTCCTGAAGGAAGAAGAGTACGAGTATGAGAGGGACTTAAGAGAGGATGCCAAAAGGTATCTTCGACATGTGGAGGAACTTGGATCCAGGAAGTCCGTTGATGTAAAGAAAATAAGCCTTGAAGGAAGTGTATATACAGAGTTACTGAATGCGGTGAAAGAGTACGGGATAGATCTTCTTGTGCTGAAAGAGCTGTCGCATGTGAGAAGCAGGAGGGAGGAGTTTTATGATGAGTCGGAGAGAGCAATGAGGGCAGTTCCGTGCTCAGTGCTGATAGTAAAGGACGAGGAGCGTGTCTGGGAGCTGTACGAGTCAATATGATGTTGTCCGTTAGTTTAAAAAATTTCTTAATTTAGCGTAAACTTATTAAATTATTCTGATGATAAGGCATTTTCCTGAGTGTGGGTATGGTATTTCTACAGTGGAAGCGTTTAATAAGTTAAAACTATTTATTTAAGTGAGAGGATAAAATGGCCATCGTAGATATGT